>CAMVRH010000024.1 GCA_947169835.1 uncultured Lachnospira sp.
GAAAGTATTTTGACTGCTCAGCCTGTCGAGGAAGGCCCTCAGCAAATGAGTTTCTTTAACGATGACTCACCATCTAACAATAAATATGATGAGCCAAAGGAAACTCCTGCTTTTGAAAAGCCTGATTTCCTTAAAGAAGAGAATATGCCAGATATGTCTGAAGCACCAGCAGAGGAACCTTTGCCGGGCGTTGATGATGTAGAAGATATGCTTAAGTCTCTTCAGGAGAGAGGAATCTTGGGAGCAGACACCGTGAACAAAGCAGTGAATGCCATAAATAGTGACACTCATCAGATCGAGGAAGAACTAAAAGAAGAAGTCGATAGCATTATGAGTGAGCAGGAAGAAGAACCAGAGGTTGAAGCACCACAGGAGATGCCTGAGGTCATTGTACATGAACCACTAGTATCACCTGAAGTTGAAACTTCAGAAGAACCAGAGGTTGAAACTCCAGAAGAGCCTGTGACAAAGGCAGAGAATTTTGAAAAACCACAAAATAGATACACAAGAGAAGAGCCAGAAGAGATTGAGCCAATAGTTCCAGACATGGCAAGCAACTTCTCTGAAGATGATGAAGTGGCAGAGAAAATTATTCAAGGAAAAGATTTCACTCAGCCAGACATTCCAGAATTGGATGATGCAGAGGACAGCAAATTCCACACTGTTCAGATTGGAAACAAGTGGGAAGCTGATGATGACAGTGAAACTGAGAGCAACTTGGTAGAAGATTCTGACAGAGCACCAGTGGAAGCTGGAGTTTTAGATGACTTTGAACCAGAAAATGTTGTTAGTCCAGAAGATGGAGCTACAAAGGAAGTGGGCGATGTTTTGGCGAAGCCTACAGAGGTTATGCCTGACAGTGATGAACTAGAAAAAGAGAGTAAGAAACCTATCCAGGCTGGAAAAATCTTGGACGAGGCAGTAAAACCAACTAGCGAGCAACCAAAGGATGTTCCAGTGTTTGATTTGTCTGGAGAGTATACTACTCAAGACAACAGTGAGCCAGAAGCAGAAGCACCTACAGTTGAGCCTGCACCTGAAGTAGAACAGAATCAGGAGCCAGTAGCAGAACAGAACCAGGCACCTACAGCTGATGATAAACTAGAGCCAGCGCCAAAGATTGAAAAAGTTCTAAAAGAGAGCAATGGATCTTCAGCGAATATAGATATGATTTCTGGAGAGACACCTGACAATAAATCTAAAGAACAGATAGGAGCACCAAAGGAAGAACCTAAAGAAGAACCTAAGGCTGAGGTAAAAGAAGAGCCTGAAGAGAAGGCAGAAGATTTGGGAGCAACTAAGGTTGTTGATGTTCCTGTTAAAAAAGAACTAAAACATAAGATGCGCAAAGAGAAGAAAAAAGAACTAAATACTCAGCGTGTTAAATTTGATGTAGAAGATAGCGATATGGCTGTATTTGGCAACTACTTAAATGTAGAAGGCCTAGAAGATACAGTTAAAAAAGTTTGTAACGATCTTATTAAGAAGTTTACAGGACAAGAGGATACTAATGCTAACGTCATTGTTATGGGTGATGAGAAGACTGGAAAAACAACAATGGCTATCGAAATCATTAAACTTATTAATAAGAAGAGTGAAAGAAGAAACAGAAAGATTGCCAAGATTAGCGCAAGCACTTTGAATAGAAAAGGATTCATTAGCGTTCTAGGCAAGATTAAGGGTTGCGATTTAATTATTGAGAATGGTCATGAAATTCATCCAACCACTATCCAAGAAATTGTAAAGTCTCTATCTCCAAACACTACAGATTCAATCATTATCTTAGAAGCAGAGACAGAGCCTATGGAAGAACTTCTTTCATCGACAATGGGTCTTGGACAAGCATTCACTCATATTGTTAAAATCAAACAGTATAATATTCGCGAGTGGGTTGCGTACGGAAGTGAGTATGCAAAAACTCAAGGCTATAAACTAGATGAAGTGGCAGAACTAGCATTATTTAAATCTATAGATGATGCATTCGGTGCCCACAAAGGAATCAGTAGACTAGATGTGGAAGAAATCATCGACAAAGCTATTGCAAGAAGCGATAGATTTGGAAAGAAACTGTTTGGTTCAAAGAAAGACGACGAGGGACTCAAATTATTAGATGAGTCAGATTTCAATATAAGTCTAAAGTAGAGAGGAAAAACGATGGAAATGGAAAAACTTCAAAGCATTGCGAATGAAGTGAGAAAAGACATTATTATCCAGACGCATGCGGCCAAGTCGGGACACCCGGGTGGCTCACTTTCCTGTACAGATATGCTTACATATTTGTACTTCGAGGAAATGAATGTAGACCCAGCCAATCCTGATAACCCAGACCGCGACAGATTTGTTTTATCTAAGGGACACACTGCACCAGCACTTTACGGTGTTTTGGCGGAGCGTGGTTTTATTCCAAAGGAAGATTTGGAATCGCTTAGAAAACCAGATTCATATTTGCAAGGACACCCTGATATGAAACACACTCCAGGTGTTGATATGTCATCAGGATCTCTTGGACAAGGTTTTTCAACAGCAGTTGGAATGGCGCTTGCTGCAAAGATGGATGGTAAGTCTTTTAGAACATACGCATTGCTAGGTGATGGAGAGATTGAAGAAGGACAGATTTGGGAAGCAGCAATGTTTGCCGGACACAGAAAACTTGATAACTTGGTAGCGATAGTTGATAACAACAACCTTCAAATTGATGGTACGTTAGATGAGGTGTGTTCACCATATCCTATCGAGCAAAAATTTGAAGCATTCAACTTCTATGTGATAGACATAAACGGTCATGACTTTAATGAAATAAGAGCAGCACTAGAAGATGCTAAAGATACAAAAGGAAGACCAACAGCTATCATTATGCGAACTGTAAAAGGTAAAGGTGTTTCATACATGGAAGACCAAGCAGGTTGGCATGGTAAAGCACCGGATGATGAGTTGTGCGAACAAGCCCTTATTGAATTAGAGGGAGGTGATGCATAATGGCAGACGAGAAAAGAATTGCTACTAGAGAAGCTTATGGTGATGCCTTGATAGAATTGGCAAAAGAACACGATGATGTAGTTGTGCTAGATGCCGATTTGGCAGGAGCAACCAAGACAGATAAGTTCCAGAAAGAATTTCCAGATAGACATATAGATTGCGGTATAGCGGAACAAAATATGATGGGTATAGCAGCAGGTTTATCAACTTGTGGAAAAGTTCCATTTGCAAGTTCATTTGCAATGTTTGCAGCAGGACGTGCTTACGAGCAAATCAGAAACACAATCGGATATCCACATCTAAATGTTAAAATCGGTGCTACTCATGCAGGAATCTCTGTGGGAGAAGATGGAGCTACTCACCAGTGTAATGAAGATATCGCACTTATGAGAACCATTCCTGGAATGACAATAATCAATCCATCTGATGCTATAGAAGCGCGCCAGGCAGTAAAAGCGGCATACGAGATGGAAGGTCCAGTGTATATGAGATTTGGTCGTTTGGCAGCACCAATTATAAATGACGAGTCATATAAGTTCGAGTTAGGCAAAGGTGTGAAGATGAGAGAGGGTGATGATGTTACTATCATTGCTACAGGACTTATGGTTTCATCAGCCATAGAGGCAGCAGACATGTTGTTAAGAGATGGCATCAGCGCCGAAGTAATAAACATTCACACTATTAAACCAATCGATAAGGATATCATTATTGAGAGTGCTAAGAAGACAGGAAGAGTAGTGACTGTGGAAGAACACTCAGTAATTGGTGGTTTGGGAGATGCAGTATCTGATGTTTTAGTATCTTATCACCCAACAGTTCAGACAAAGATTGGTATTAATGATGAGTATGGACACTCAGGACCGGCTCTTGAACTTCTAAGTGAGTTCAGACTAGATGGAGAAGGTGTTTGTGCAACTATTAAAGAAATATTTGCATAGATTATTACAATAAAAAAGAAGCGGTGGTTTTCCCACCGCTTCTTTTTCTATGCTTAACTGTCGAAACTCCAGTCCAATGGATCTTCATCTGAAATATCTTCGTCCACTTCGTCAATAGATGAATCAATGTCATCTGCTAGATGACTATCTTCGTTCACCGACAACACATCCAAAGATATCTTTAATAGATTATCAACCTCCTCTTCAGGGATATCCATTTCCTTGGCTAATTCACTGGCTTCTGGTACTCTACCAAGTTTTTCAGTCAACCTTTTTGTTGTGTCATCCAAAAGATTAAGCTTATCAGCCAAATGTTGGCTAATCTTATCCGATTCTGCTTGATCTTTGATGGCATTTTCAAATGCTTCTGTCACAGCTTCATCGACCAGTTCGTCAAATGCTTCAGGATCTCCGTCTCCATCATAATCGGAAATCACTTCCGTAAGTGCAACGTTTCCCTCCTGAATCAAATCACCAAAGGTTACGCCCTTATCGCGATAGTCCTGAGCCATTTCAGCAACATGTAGAAGCTCCGAATTAACCAAATCATCAACTACTGAAGAATCTCCGTCAGCTAATCGCATTATTAAATCTTCTTTTTCTTCATCAGAAAGTTGAGGAATATTTTCCACATCTTTCATATACATTTCTATAACAGCTAATTCTTTATTAGTCTCTGCCATAATCCGTTCCTCTAAGTATTTTTACCGTTCTCATCTGATAATATTATGATAAATAAAAGCCTTGAAAAAATCAAGATATATGGGTAACATTTTAAGCAGAAAGAAATTTAAAAAAGGGCAAAATAATGAAAGAAAGTTTTAAAGAAAATTTTAAAAAGTTTAGAAAGACTAGAGCATATTCATTTGTAATTATTTTAGTTGCGATAGCGGCTTGCATTCTTATTGGAATGGGAATTGCTGCCTACCAACATGCGAACAATCCTACAGATGAAGGCTCTAAATATCTTCGTGCATTTATAATGCAAGACTACAACACTATGTACAAAATGGTAGACAAGGACACTACAAAAATCAGCAAGGAAAAGTACATAGAAAAAATGAGAAGTCTTCGTCAAACATATGATATAGATTCATATGATATAGGTAAGGTAGAAACTAAAGATGGCACGCAGTTTATAACTATGACTTGCAAGAATGATCAGACCAAGTCAAAGAAAGATTTCACAGTATATTTTTCAAAGCATGGTTTCTTCAACCCAACTTATCAAGTAGACTTGAGCAAAGTGAACGAGGACGAGGAGATGATGGCTAATGAGTACCAGAATACACTTAGTGCGTCAGCTGACTCTGTCATGAACAGATACTACACAGCCATCAGAAATGAAGATAAAAAATGCAATGATGTGATAGCCCTTTTCAAAAACAAAAAAGCAGTAAAGAATTCTGTTAGAAAGACCGCGAAGAAAAATATAAAGGTTTTGACGAAGGGTTCAAAGAATGGAAAAATCAAAAAGTATGCTGTAAAGGATATTAAGATTAATTCTATCCGCAAAGCATTCAAATATAATGCGCAGAAAAAGAAGTTTACTACTATATATACATACGATTACAACTACAAATCCGCTACCAATATATCTGTTTCGAACAGTTATATCTTTAAAAAGAAAGGCAAGAGAAAAGTTATTATGACTTTGACATATGACTTTGACGGGGGCAATGTTTCTCTTGTCGGATTTAAGTTGATTGACAAGAAAAAGAGGAAATAGTTTACATAAAAAATGAGTTAGTACACATAAAAAGAAGATATTGAGTATTTATGGGGCTAATGTTATAATATTTCTAACTATGGATAACTATATCCATTGCATTTTTGCGCATTTAGGAGAGAAACATGGACCGTTATGTAATTAAAGGTGGCAAACCACTTAGTGGTGAAGTAGAAGTGGGCGGAGCAAAGAACGCTGCGCTTGGTTTATTGGCCGCTGCTATTATGACAGACGAGGACGTTACAATAGAAAATTTACCAGATGTTAGTGATATTAATCAGTTGATTGATGCTATCGAAAACATCGGAGCAACTGTTACTAGAACTGACAGACATACTGTCACAATAAATGGAAGCACTATTAAATCTCATGTTGTTGATTATGAACAGATGAGAAAGATTAGAGCTTCTTATTATTTGCTTGGAGCTTTACTTGGTAAGATGAGTAAGGCGGAGGTTGCACTTCCTGGTGGCTGTGCTATCGGAAGCAGACCTATTGACCAGCACTTAAAAGGTTTTAGAGCACTAGGAGCAGATATCATTACTGATCATGGTATGGTTAATGCTCAGGCTGAAAGACTTACTGGAAGCCACATTTTCTTTGACGTAGTCTCAGTAGGAGCTACTATCAATGTTATGCTTGCTGCTGTTAAGGCAGAGGGCAGAACTGTCATTGAGAACTGTGCGAAGGAGCCACACATAGTTGACGTTGCCAACATGCTTAACAGCATGGGCGCAAACATCCGTGGTGCTGGTACTGATAAGATTAGAATTCAAGGTGTTCCTTCACTTCACGGCACTGTTTATAGCACTATTCCAGATCAGATTGAGGCTGGAACGTTTATGTGTGCAGCAGCAGCTACTGGTGGAGAGATACTAGTTAAAAATGTAATCCCACGACATTTAGAGTCTATTTCATCTAAACTTATTGAAATGGGATGTACAGTTATTGAATATGATGATGCAGTTAGAGTAAAGGCTGGAGACTTTATAAGAGGAGCAAAGATTAAGACTCTTCCTTATCCAGGTTTCCCTACAGATATGCAGCCACAGATGACAGCTGTGTTGTCGCTAGCACATGGAAATAGTTCTGTTACAGAGAGTATCTTTGAAAACAGATTTAAATACGTAGATGAACTTAATAGAATGGGTGCCATTATAAAGGTAGAATCAAATGCAGCATTTATCACTGGTGTAGGTGGTTTGCAGGGAGCAGAAGTCTCTGCACCAGACTTGAGAGCGGGAGCTGCGCTTGTTATTGCCGGATTGGCAGCAAACGGATTTACTACAGTAAACGATATAGTTTATATCAAGAGAGGTTACGAGAGATTCGTTGAAAAACTAAAAGGAGTAGGAGCTATTATCGATACAGCTAGTTCCGAAGAAGAAGAGCAAAAGTTTAAACTTAAGGTCGGATAAATAACATATTTATATTACAATTATTTACTAAAATCGATTTCAGAAGAGATAGTTTGAAGAACTTATAAAGGAGACTGAAATGAAGAGATTATCATTACTAATAATCCCAATTTCCTTATTATTTTTAGGAGTGTTTGTTTTTACAGGCACTAAAGATGTTAAGGCTGCCTACGGTGATAGAGCATCTTATACTCTAGAACCTTGGACTTTTTGGCAGACAGGTGTAACCACTGATCAATGGAATAGGTGGGAACTGTCTGCGTTTGAGAGTGTGGAAATGAGAGATAATGCTGACAATATTTGTGAGTTTTCAGATTCCACACCAAAGATGACGCCTAGAATATATACTAACGAAAGTTGGTTTTGGCATCCAGATCCAGCCACACATAAAAAAGGTGGAGAAGTTGAGTTACAAGTTTACGGTGTATCACATGGTTATGCAGCTAAAATTGAGAGTAACGGTTGGTCAGGAAAATGGATTCCAGAAGAAACGGATCCTGACCCTATGACAGATCCTCCTAAGTGGGGTGAAACTACTACTTATCAAGAGACTACTTCGTTTGTTCCATATTTGATGGACAACAACCCTTACACAGTTAGAAGCTGGGTTAAGGCTAAAGGATTAAAGAAAAATAGAACATATACTTGGGTATTTGATGCTTATATTGATGATGATGCTAGAATGGGCGATCCTGATTGGAATATGGAAGAACATGACAATCAGCCTGCCCCAGCAATCAATGCAGAACATAAATACTGTAAGATAGTTGGTACAAACGGACAAGGAAAGATTTTGTTTGTTAGATATCTAGACATTACTAAAAAGAAACAGAGATTCATGTTTAACTTCGATATGGATTCAAGCAATACTGACATAAAAGTTGAATATATGTATGGAGCTTTCTTATTGAAAGGACCTATTATCAAACACAAAGAAGTTGTTTGGACAGGAACAGTTCATGTTGAAAACTGCGATATTATTCAGGGTAACTTGAATGAGCCACAGGTAGAAACTACTACTAGAAGATCAGGTGGCGGCGGCGGTGGTGCCGTATGGTACGACGAACCAGAACAGATCACTGGTGTAAAGGCTAAATCAAAAGCTAAGAAATCAATTACTTTATCTTGGAGTAGAGAAGAGAATTCTACAAAGTACCAATACAATTACGCACTAAAGAAAAACTTCAAGGGCGGAAAGAAGAAGTACACAACAAAGAATAAAGTAACGATTAAAAAGCTTAAGAGAAAGAAGACATACTACTTCAGAGTTCGAGGCATGAACGACGAATACACAGGTTCATGGAGTTCGAAGAAGAAGTGCAAAGTTAAATAATAATTAAATATTTATAGAATTATAATAAGATTAGTCAATAAAACTTGACTAATCTTATTTTATTTGTTATAAATATGTGTAATATAGGTCAAATTAACTGACCAATATTATTGCAAACAGAGTATTTATAGCATAATACTAGAAAGAGGTAACATTATGGAGAATTTTAAAAAGTACAAAAGACAGTATTTTATGCCACCAGAAGCTACTTACGATTGGGTGAAGAAAGAGTATATCGAAGAAGCTCCTATTTGGTGTAGTGTTGATTTGCGCGATGGTAACCAAGCGCTTATCGAGCCAATGAGTCTTGATGAAAAGTTGGAATTTTTCCAGTTACTCGTAGATATAGGTTTCAAAGAAATAGAAGTGGGATTTCCAGCAGCTTCTCAGACAGAGTATGACTTTATGCGTGCACTTATTGAGCGCGACATGATCCCTGATGATGTAACTGTTCAAGTTTTGACTCAGGCTAGAGAGCATATCATCAAGAAAACATTCGAGGCTGTTAAGGGTGCAAAGCATGCAGTAATCCATCTTTACAATTCAACATCTGTTGCTCAAAGAGAGCAGGTGTTTAAGAAGAGTAAAGAAGAGATTAAGCAGATTGCTATAGATGGTGCTGAACTTCTAAACAAGTTAGCTTCTGAAGTGGATGGTAACTTCTCATTTGAGTATTCACCTGAGAGTTTCCCTGGCACAGAAGTGGACTACGCATTGGAAGTATGTAATGCGGTACTTGATGTTTGGAAACCAAAGAAAGAAAACAAAGTAATCATTAACATTCCAGCTACAGTTGAGAATGCTATGCCACATGTGTTTGCTACACAAGTTGAGTATATGCATAAAAACTTAAAGTACAGAGATGCAGTTACTATTTCAGTTCACCCTCACAACGACAGAGGTTGTGGAGTGGCTACTGCAGAGCTTTCAGTACTTGCTGGAGCAGATAGAATAGAGGGAACACTTTTCGGAAACGGAGAGCGAACAGGTAACGTAGATATAGTGACACTTGCTATGAATATGTTCTCACACGGCGTAGATCCAAAGTTAGACTTTAGTGATATGCCTAAAATCTGTGAACTATACGAGCGTGTTACTCGTATGCAGGTTGGCCCTCGTCAACCATACGCAGGTGATTTGGT
>CAMVRH010000025.1 GCA_947169835.1 uncultured Lachnospira sp.
GAAATGTACTTGGGCGGAATGTCATCTTCTTTGCCGGAGGATGTTCAGTATGCGATGTACCACACTGTGCCGGGACTTGAGAATGCGAAGATTGTTCGTAACGCTTACGCTATCGAGTACGACTGCATCGAGTATGGACAGCTGCTCCCAGACCTAGAGTTCAAGGCGGTTAAGGGACTCTTTAGTGCAGGACAATTTAACGGAAGTTCAGGCTACGAGGAGGCTGCGGCGCAGGGAATCGTGGCTGGAATCAATGCAGTAAAATACGCCCGCGGCGAAGAAACATTAGTGATTGATAGATCTCGTGGATACATCGGTGTGTTGATTGATGACCTTGTTACAAAGGAAAGCCACGAGCCATACAGAATGATGACATCGCGTGCGGAGTATAGATTATTACTTCGTCAGGACAATGCTGATTTAAGACTTACTCCGTTAGGATATGAAGTTGGTCTTATTTCTAAAGAGCGCTACGAATCTGTGGTGGCGAAGGAAAAAGCTATTGAAAAAGAAATTGCTAGACTTGAGGAAACTTATGTGGGAGCAAACAAGAAGGTTCAAAAGGTTCTAGAGAAGTTAGAAAGCACAACTTTAAAGACTGCTACTTCTCTGGCAGAGCTTATTAGAAGACCAGAACTTGATTATGAGAAGATAAAAGAGCTAGATAAAGAGCGCTCAGAGCTTCCAGAAGACATTAAAGAGCAGGTAAACATCAATATAAAGTATTCTGGCTACATTGAGAGGCAGAAAAAACAAGTAGAAAACTTCAAAAAGATAGAAAGCAAGAAAATTCCTGAAGATCTAGACTATGATGATGTAATCAGTCTTCGAATTGAAGCAAGACAAAAATTACAAAAATATAGACCTATTAATATTGGACAGGCATCAAGAATATCAGGAGTTTCTCCAGCGGACATTTCAGTGCTACTAATCTATATGGAGCAGAAAAAATAGGTTTTTATAATCCAAAGTTATGTAAACCGTTTAATTTTTAACAATAACGCGATATACAATATTATGTAAACCAAGCGAGGTTCTGAGAAGTGGATAAAATAGGGCTTTTAGAAGAAATCCTAAAAAAACTAAATATTTCTATAGATGAAGACCAAAAACAAAAATTTTCCGACTACTACTCTCTTCTTTTGGAGAAAAATAAGGTCATGAATTTGACTAGAATCACAGACGAAGAAGAATTTATAATAAAGCATTTGGCTGATAGTCTTGTGATTAGTAAAGTGATCGAGATGGAAAATATAGATAGTTTGATTGACGTAGGAACTGGAGCTGGCTTTCCAGGAATTCCAATCAAAATAATCTATCCAAATATTAAGGTAACATTATTAGATTCTCTAGATAAAAGAGTTGGATTCCTAAAAGAAGTTATCGATAAGCTGGGCTTAAAAGATATCGAGGCGGTTCATGGACGCGCGGAAGACTTCGGACAAAATGATAATTATAGAGAAAAATATGATTTGTGCGTTTCTAGAGCTGTTGCAGACTTATCAGTATTATCGGAGTACTGCATTCCGTTTATAAAGGAACAGGGATTGTTTGTTAGTTATAAAGCCGAAGGATCTGAAGATGAAATATATGCAGCGAGAAATGCTATAGAAACTTTGGGCTCAGGACTTGAAGGAGTTTGCACAGAACAGATTCCAGATACTGATATAAACAGACAGTTTGCAATTATAAGGAAAATCACAAAGACAGATTCTAAGTATCCTAGAAAAGCTGGAAAGCCTTCTAAGAAACCATTGAAATAATATTGAGTCTCAGTATAATATATGAAGAAACTAATTTAAGGAAAAGATATGATTAAGAAGTATTTAAAACACAGAAAAAAGTTGTTAGAAAATGAAATAGAAAAGATTGAAGAATTATCTGAGATGAGCCAGGTATCAATTAAGCAGATAGATGCTCAGATAAACAATCTTAAAAATGAGATTGATGAAAGTTCAGAAATGTTATCAGTAAGTGTTAGAAACAACATGTCTAAAAAAGCAGACGAAGTTGAACATATGGAGGATAGCAAAAAAGAAACATATGATCAAATTGATAAGTATGCAAAAGAAATAGCTGAGAAAATGAAAGAACTTAAAACTATCAATGAATGCCTAAATCAGCTTGATGGCGTAAATGTTTCACGTGAAACATTTACAAAAACTCCAGAAGAAAAAGTTTCGATTGGCTCCCAAGCAGAAAGAATGGTTGATCAAGGATTAAAAACAAGATTAAACTTCTGCAAAGGATTGGTTGGAGTTGATGATATTAGAGCAAAAATCGAACTTGAGAAGATAATAAAAGAAATGAAATAAGAGTGATAGATGTAGAAAAAAGAAATGTTTCACGTGAAACATTTCTTTTTTATTGCAATTTTTCATAGCTATTGTGAAAAGTAACGTTTCACGTGAAACATTTTAGCTTAAAAAAGTTTCCTTTTATATAGAAAAAACTCATTCCTTGTGATAAAATATGTAATTGGAAACACAGAGATTCGAGGTACAAAATGGGAAAAATAATAGCAATTACAAATCAAAAAGGCGGCGTAGGTAAAACTACAACGTCTATTAATGTGGCTGCATGTCTAGCAGATCAAGGAAAGAAAGTCTTGCTAGTAGATATGGACCCACAGGGAAACGCAACTAGCGGAGTTGGAATTATTAGAAACGAGCTAGAGAATACCGTGTATGAACTTCTTTTAGGAGAATGTTCTAGCGAAGACTGCAAGACTGAATGCGCGGTTAAGAATCTGGATGTCTATCCATCTAATGCCAACTTGTCTGGTGCAGAGATTGATCTTATAGGAATGGATGAGAGAGAATTTATCCTTAAAGAGGAACTGGATAAAGTTAAGAGTGACTATGACTTCATAATTATAGACTGTCCACCGGCGCTCAACTTACTAACTGTAAACGCACTTGTGGCTGCTGATTCAGTCATGGTTCCAATCCAGTGCGAGTACTACGCGCTAGAAGGATTGACTCAGCTTTTGCACACGATCAACCTAATTCAGGAGAGACTAAACGACAAGCTAGAGATAGACGGAGTGTTGTTCACAATGTATGACACTAGAACAAATCTATCAGCTGAGGTTGTGGAGAATGTTCGAGACAATATTCATCTACACATCTACGGAACAATCATTCCAAGAAATGTAAGATTGGCAGAGGCTCCAAGTTACGGACTTCCAATTCACATGTATGACAAGAAGTCGGCGGGAGCGGAAGCATACGAGAGTTTAGCTAAGGAATTAATAGAGAAAAACACAATGTTTACATAATAAATTGTTATGTAAACCACGCAAAAAAAGAGAAAAAGAGTATTAATATAGAAGAAACAATTATTATTGGAGGGTGTTATGGCACTAAGAAGAGGTTTAGGAAAAGGCGTTGATTCGCTCATCCCTACAGCAGAGGACAGAAAGGCAGCAAAGAAACCAGCTGCAGACAAACCAAAAGAGAAACCAGAAGTTCAGGTTGTAGAAAAAGAAGTTGTTAAGGAAGTGGTGAAGGAAGTTAAAGTTCCTGCTGACACTACTTTGCCGGTATCAAGTATTGAGCCAAACAGAAATCAACCTAGAAAGAATTTCGATAAAGCAGAGTTAGAAGAACTAACAGATTCTATTAAGAGATATGGAGTAATCCAACCGTTAGTTGTTCAGAAGAAAAATGATTATTATGAAATAATTGCAGGCGAGCGTAGATGGAGAGCAGCCAAACTTGCTAAGCTAAAAGAAGTGCCAGTGGTTATAAAAGAATACGAGCCACAGGAAGCATCTGAAATTGCACTTATTGAAAACTTGCAAAGATCAGATTTAAATCCCATTGAAGAGGCAAAGGCTTACAAGAATCTAATTGAAGAATATGATTTGCGTCAGGAAGATGTTGCCACTAGACTATCAAAATCTAGAAGTGCAATCACCAACTCAATGAGACTTCTGAATCTTTCAGACGAAGTGCAAGCAATGATTGAGGCAGGCGAACTTCAGATGGGTCACGCCAGAGCACTGCTCGGATTAGAATTAGAAGATTTACAAGAAAAGACAGCAAAGACGGTTGTGGACAAAGGACTTAGTGTTCGAGAGACAGAGAAGTTAGTTAAAAACATTTTGCATCCAAAGCAGAAGAAGCTTCCTATTCCTACACAGAACACAGCTGAGATGCAAAGACTTGCAGATAAGCTTAAGGAAAAATTTGGAACAAAAGTTTCAATTAACCACAAAGCAAACGGCAAAGGAAAAATAGAGATTGAGTACTACTCCACAGAAGAGTTCGAGAGATTGTTTGAATTATTCGAGAGTATCAAATAAGGAGAAAACACATGAGAGATTTTATATATTTAGGAACGATAGTTTTAGTAATAATTGTCTTTGTTGCAGTAACATTTTTGCAGAATCTAAAAATCAAAAGATTGATGAACAGATATGAATCTTTTATGAATGGCAAAGATGCAGAAAATCTTGGAGATGCTATTGAAGAAAACTTCAAGCAGATGAATGAAATCCAAAAGGATTATGAAGCGACAAAACAGGACATAGATGAAACGCTTCAAAGAATGAAATCTACATTCCACAAAATGGGAATTGTAAAGTATGATGCCTTCAAAGAAATGGGAGGAAATCTAAGTTTTACACTTTGCCTTTTGGACGATATGAACACAGGATTCATCTTAAATACAATGCATGGAAGAGACAGTAGTTACACATATGTAAAAGAAATAATAAAGGGCGAAGCTTATGCCACATTGGGAGAGGAAGAAAAAGAAGCCCTAGAGAAAGCAATCAATTCTTAGTTTACATAAAAAAAATAAAAAGATTTAAGGAGAAAAAATGTTAGACATTAAATTTTTGAGAGAAAATCCAGACATCGTCAAAGAAAATATAAAGAAAAAGTTTCAAGATGAGAAACTACCTTTAGTAGACGAGGTCATTGATCTAGATTTAAAGAATAGAGAAAACAAGCAAGAAGTTGAAGCAATGCGCGCCAATAAAAACAAACTTTCAAAAGAGATTGGCGGGCTAATGCAGCAGGGCAAAAAAGAAGAAGCAGAAAAAGTGAAAGCAGAAGTGGCTGCGGGAAACGATAAGATTGACGAATTAACAGAAAAGGGCCGAGAGATAGAAGAAGAAATAAAGAAGAGAATGATGGTCATTCCAAACATCATTGATGATTCAGTTCCTATCGGAAAAGATGATAGCGAAAACGTGGAACTAGAGAAGTTTGGAGAGCCAGTCGTTCCTGATTATGAAATCCCATATCACACAGATATAATGGAGGCCTTTGACGGTATCGATCTAGAGGCTGCCAGAGATGTAGCTGGTAATGGCTTCTACTATTTGATGGGAGATATCGCAAGACTCCATTCAGCCATCCTTTCATATGCTAGAGATTTTATGATTGATAGAGGATTTAAATATGTAATTCCTCCATTCATGATCAGAAGTAGCGTGGCTACAGGCGTTATGAGTTTTGAAGAGATGGATGCCATGATGTATAAAATTGAGGGCGAAGACCTTTACCTAATTGGAACTAGTGAGCACTCAATGATTGGTAAATTTATTAACTCACACACAAAAGAGGAAGAATTGCCAATTACTTTGACGAGCTACTCGCCTTGTTTTAGAAAAGAAAAAGGTGCACACGGCATTGAAGAGAGAGGCGTTTATCGAATTCACCAGTTTGAGAAGCAGGAAATGATTGTTGTTTGTAAGCCAGAAGAGAGCATGGACTGGTACGAGAAGATGTGGAAGAATACAGTTGATTTGTTTAGAAGTCTAGATATTCCAGTTCGTACACTTGAGTGCTGCTCAGGAGATTTGGCTGATCTAAAGGTTAAATCTGTGGACGTGGAGGCGTGGTCTCCTCGTCAAAAGAAGTACTTTGAAGTGGGCAGCTGTTCTAACCTAACAGACGCACAAGCTAGAAGACTTAATATTAAAATTAAGGGCGAAGAAGGAAACTACTTTGCTCATACATTAAATAATACAGTGGTTGCACCACCTCGTATGCTTATTTGTTTCTTGGAAAACAATTTGCAGGAGGATGGCAGTGTAGCTATACCTGAAGCTCTAAGACCATACATGGGCGGAATGGAGAAAATTACTAAATAGTTGGCGGATGCCAATTGTGAATGGCAAAACACCATGTTTTGCCACAAGTCTCGTTAGCTCAGTTGGATAGAGCGCTCGCCTCCTAAGCGAGAGGCCGGAGGTTCGAATCCTCTACGGGACGTTCGTGTGAAAGACAAATAATCTGATAGTCAAAGAAGAGGGTTTGAAATCAGAATAATATATTGGAGAGAATATGGACTACATAGTTTTAGACCTCGAGTGGAACCAAAATCCCTACGGGAAGAGAAACTATCATCCAGAAATGCCGTTTGAGATTATTGAAGTTGGAGCAGTGCGAATGAACTCTAATCTAGAAATAGAAGATTCATTTCACCAGATTGTAAAACCGAGAGTTTATAAAAAGCTCCACTACAAAATCAAAGAAATCACTCATTTCACAAACGAAGAACTGGCCAAAGGATCAGACTTCAGAAAAGTGATTAGAGAATTCCTCGAATGGTGCGGTGATGATTTTATGTTTTGCACTTGGGGCTCGATGGATTTGACAGAATTACAAAAGAATATGAAACACTACAAGCTAGAGAGAGTGTTAGATTTTCCGCTTTATTATCTAGACTTACAAAAGATTCATAGCCTAAGATACGACGATGGAAAAAACAAGAGCACACTTTCGGATGTGGTAGAGGAACTTCACATTAAGGAAGACAAAGAGTTTCACAGGGCGATAGACGATGCGTATTATACAGCTAAAGTTTTCCAAAAAATGGATCCAGGCAGGTTTATAAAACGATTATCAATCGATACATTCTATCCACCACGAATCAAGGAAGAAGAAATCTTTGTGGAGTTTGACGATTATAACAAATTAGTCACAAGGGAATTTCTTTCAAAAGATGAAATGTTTTCCGACAAAGATATAGAACAACTGAGATGCAACAAGTGTGGAGAGAGAATATATCCTTACATTGATTGGTTCTCAGACAGTGGAAAAACATATTTTTGTCTAGGGCGATGTCCGGAGCACGGAGATGTCCGAGGCAAAATCAAAATTCGAAAATGTGAAAAAGATAGTTTCTACGCTATAAAGATTGTTAAACTAGCGGATGAGACTAGAGTTCAAAAAGTAAAAGATAAAAAAGAAAGCATCAGAGAAAAGAGAAGAGAAAAAAGACATCGCTTAATAGAGCGAGAAATGATGCAAGAGACATGGGGCAGCTCAGCTATCGACGACGACGATGCAGAGGACGATTACTAAGATCCCATAAGAGTTAAAAAATGAGTTATAGTGTAAAAACACAGTAACTCATTTTTTAATGGAAATATATTTATAAAAAAAGAAAAGGGAATGAACATTTTTGTGAATCCCTTTTCTTTTTTTATCATTTATTCAGCTTCGTGGTATGAATCAAGTAGTTGCTCTAGCTCTTCTAGCAAGCAATCTACTTTGCCGTAGAAAGCATCATTGTTTTTTGGATTATCAAAGTTCTTTTCAATAGTAGAAATTTCTTTGATAACTTTTTGCAAACGTTTTTTACCGCTGTTATTTAAATAGAGTAGATAACGGCTGCGCTCATTCTCCTTTGGAGTAAGCTTTCTCATAAATAGTTCCACGTTTGGTTTCTCGCCGATAAATCTATAAGTAATAGAAGGCGATGCGTGGTTAAATAAAGCTTGCAAATGGTAAATATCGCCAGTCTCTCTATAGTATCTGTACGCGTAAGTTTTACGCATAGTTTGAGCTCCGATAGAGTGCAAGCCAACATGATGACCAGCGCTTCTTAAAACCCTGTACGCCTGTTCACGTGAAACAGGTTTATTCTTTGTTCTGTGACCCAAAATCAAGTATTCGTTAGCAGGTCTGTCTTTGATAAACTCTTTGATTTCCTTCTGTAGCTTAGTAGGAACCTTAAAAGTAATTTTTTGCTTGTGCTTTCCGATTTTTACATGTATTTCTTTTTTGTCCTTAACATCTTTTACTTTGAACGCCAAGATATCCTGCAACTGAAGGCCAGTGCCGATGCCAAGTTCAAATAATATATAATATTTTTGATCAATGTCCTTTAGAGCTTCGCCAAAAGCCTCTAATGTTTCTTCATCTTTGATAGGTGCAACCCAATTCATACCTATACCTCCTATTATTCTTGAGTATATCTTTTTCTATTTCGCTTCATTTCACGAATTCTATCTATTTTTCTCTTCCTCTTAATAAGCAATACGATAATTAAGATTACCAATATTGCTCCAGCCACAATGATTATTATTGGAACAATCTTCTTTATAGAAACTCCAGAACTTTTTTCAACCTTAGCCTTTGTGGTAGGGGCAGCAGTTGTTATCTTTACGATAGTTTCTTGTTCTACAGCCTCAGAAGCCTTGATGTTTTTGCCCTTTTTGTATGTAAGATTAGCTGTTCCAACTAATTTGTCGCCGTAGTAGTAATTCATCTTAGAGAATATTTCACGCGACACATTGAAAGTAGTAGATACCTTCAAGTTAGAATAACTTGCTCCTTTAGGAATAACTGCTGTAGCAGTTTTATCAAGCTGCAAAATCCCGGTCTTTTTGATAAAAGGTGAAGTTAAAGAATAGTCGTTTTCGTCGTTGAATCTGTCGTCGTTTTCAGAAATATTTATAGATTTGAAATTTCTGAAACCGTAATTAAATAACTTCCTAGTATCTTTGTAAACATTGGCTGTATTTGACTTTAATACAACGGATATAAGTGTAAGCCCATGTCGTTCTGCGGCAGTTACAAGGGTATTTCCTGCTTGATCTGTAAAACCAGTCTTACCGCCAATGATTCCCTTATAATATTCAGGACCGCCCTCCCAAATCATTTTATGTCTCATGGTTGCCATGAAGCGGTCTTTTCTCTTGTTATTTTTTTGAATTGTATATTGAGTTGTTCCGAGTATCGCCCTAAACAAAGGATACTTTAGAGCAGCTCTCATTATCATAGCCATATCATAAGCAGTAACGTAGTGCTTATCATTGTGCAAGCCATTTCCGTTCACAAAATGAGAATCTTTTGCACCGGCCTGTTTTGCACGCTCATTTAATTTCTGAGCAAAGGCCTTCTCTGTACCAAACATATGCTCGCCAAGCGCAGTAGCACACTCATTACCCGAGTGAAGCATCATTCCGTAAAGTGCGTCCTTTACAGACATTTTCTCGCCTACTTTAGCACCAATGTTTGCCGCGCCATCTCTTATGCAAGACAAAGAATTTTTAGAGTAGGTGACAGTTTCGTTCATGTCACAATTCTCTATTGTTAGCAGTGCCGTCAAAATCTTTGTGATACTGGCAGGAAATCTTTTCTTATGA
>CAMVRH010000026.1 GCA_947169835.1 uncultured Lachnospira sp.
GATATAATTTGTCTTTTCTCTCATTTTGTTTTGCGATGCGCTCTAGTCTCTTCTCGTCCTTTGCAGCCACTTCTTTGTGCTTTTCTTCCACACCCTCTAGCGCAGTTTGTTTCTGCTCTAGTCCTGCTGCTATATTGTTTTGCTCATTTTCAGAAATCTCAAGTTTCTCGATCGCGTTCTTCAAAGACCTTTCAACTTCTTGCTCTTGGCTAACTTTATTGTCAGTCATGATTTTCTTTCTCTGTTTGTCTAGGTCTGCAAACGCTTCTTTAATATCAATTTCCATGGACTTTGTCGCGCCCAAATTTGCAGCATGGCTCTTTAGGATGTACTCTAACTCCTTGCTAGTAGCACTGCCTAGTTGGCTAATGCTGATAGTGTTGTAGTAGCAAGCCTCATTAATACCAGATAGAAGCTTATCAATTTCTTCCTCTGTTAATTCTCTGCCCTCATCCTCGTCAATAACTGCAAAGCGCTTGTTATTCTTATTAAAGAATCTCTCGATTCTATAATTCTTTCCATTTTGCTCAATTCTCATTTTGCCTTGGTAGTTTGTAGGATCATCCCATGGCTCATACTTTGAGTAAATGTCATTTGCTGAAGCTTTGCCGCGCTGTTTCTCGATGCCGAATAGCATTCCGCGGATGAATGTGTGAAGCGTAGTCTTACCAGCCTCGTTTTCTCCGTAGATAATGTTCATTCCTTTTTCGAAGCGGACAGTCTTGTTATTAAATTTACCGAAGTTTATTAACTCTAATTCTTTGATAATCATAGTCTGTCCTCCATAGCATCCAGAAGCGCCTTTGTGCCGTAGTATAATGATTTTTCTTCCACAGGCGTCAACTCATTTTTATCAATGTATCTTCCTATAAACATTCCAAGAATGTTGTCTTTGTTGTCCTCGTACAATTCGCCGAAGTCATAATCTGGAACTGTGTTGTCCACAATGTCCACCACGTTTCCAGTATTTTCAATTTCTGTTAGGTCTAGTTCAAACTCTGGGTCTCTGTATCCCTGGAATATTATGCGATACATATTATCTTCACCGTGCTCAGCATATGCATCTTGCAAACGGCTTTTGATTTCCATATTTGTTAGGTTTGGTGTTACAGGGAATTCCATATCCATATATATTCTCTTTGCGAATGGAACGAACTTTAACTCTAGGCCGTCTTTGTCCACCTCGCCGTAAATATAGCCTCTATCGCCAATATCGTTTTTGTCGATTGGCTCTAGCGAACCACAGTATGCCATTTTGTTTGACTCATTAATTGCTGGTTTATGAATATGACCCATAGCCACATAGTCAAAGCCTGACATAGCAACACGCTTTTTATTGATTGGGATGTGTTTCTCATCTCCACCGTGTGCCACAAGGATATTTATTTTATCAGGGTCGTTTACTATCACGTGATCATACATAGCATCTGTATTTTCTGTAGTGTAGTAACTTAGACCGTAAACACAAGTGTTTAGTTCTGGGATATCGTACTCTTCCACATTCTTGCTATCGATAAATAAAACATTATCGCTCCACTCGAATGTTTCATAGAACGAACCCTTCTTTATTGAGTCGTGATTTCCCGCACAAAGAACAACCTTTGTAGAAGGAATTGTGGAGAATAAGTAATCCACTTCCTTAAGTTCTCTTAGCAAAGGCTGTCTGTGGAACAAATCACCCGCGATAATAAGCATATCTACAGGCTTGTTCTTAATCTCTAATATTAATCTTTCAAAAGTATTCCAGATTTCATCTCCTCTAGTCTCCGCCCAGGGATGCCCCTTTTCAGGCGTAGCACCGAGATGAATATCTCCCGTGTGAATAAAACGCATTTCTGTTCTCCTATTTTATTCTATATTTTTGGCTAGTTAATATGCCTTAATATCTTTGTTAATCTTTGTAGTGCTCTTCTTTTGTCCAAATTTTCTTTCCGTATTTGTCTAAAACTAGACCATGTACTCTTTTGGCTTTGCTTATGGCTTCTTTTCTGTCTGCCTCTACGCTCTGTAGTTTTCCATAACCATATACATAGAAGACATCGCCTTTTCTCTTTTCTAAGTTTGCCTCAATCTCTGATGCATCAGAAAACTTCACTTCGCCAAATGGAAGGATCTTTGTGTTTATTCCTGTTGGAAGTTTGTTAGTAAATGACAATACTTCCTCGCGCATCTTGATATCGTCAGTATAGTAACTGAATGTGCAAACGGCCATTGCCTCTTCTGTATTATCTAACAGCTGATCGTCATCAATGTTCTTTCCGTTTTTCCAACGCTTGATATTGATGATTCCATCTTTAATATCGATATTCTTTATAAATACCTTCTTCTTCGAATACGACTTCTGTTCTCTTAGACCATAGTCTACAATCTTTAATGCATACATCGAGAAGAATTTGTTTTTCTTGATGTCTTTGTCTTTGGCGAGGCCGTAAATCATACTCTGTCCAGAGAAACCAAGCACACAAATTTTGTCGCCGTTTTCTGCATCTAAACTTCTCTTTTCACCTGTGTTTAGGTTGAGAATTGTAATGCTATTGCTGTTATCTCTTCCTGCATATTTATTAAACGCTAGGTACTGGCCATCATCACTTACCGCGTAACTTCCAGCCTCTAAGTGCTCAACCACTTTGCCCCACTCCTGAGTTTTTAGGTTCGCATAGTAGATAGTGTCATCAAGCATAATGTACAATGTTCTATCTCCCACGTGGCAAAGAGTCTTTAGCTGATTATCTAAGAGTTCAGCTGTACTCTTCACAGGGATAAATACCTGCTCCTTAGAAGTGTTCGATTTTATATTGTAAGACATAATGGATATGCCGTTTCTTCCTATGTGATTTTCAGCTGGGCTGTAACCGTAAATCATGTAGTCTACATTCCCCTTATTATCAGTGTCTACTACCTTTGTCTTTGTCATCTCTAGTTCTTCGCTAGACTTAGCGCCCATCTTATAAATCTGATAGAATTTTCTATTTTCAACATTCTGCGCGTAAACATCGCCGTTTATAGCGAATGCAATAAACTTTTTGTTGTCACTCTCAACGTGCTCTATTTTGTCGTAGTTTTGAATTCCTAGATCGATAAAGCTTGCGCCTAAATTGTTTTTGTTTGCTTCCCAAATTTGGTTTACTTCTCTATCGTAGCCAGTCACGTATTGTTTTCCGGCGTAACTAAATACTGTGATAGTTTCCCACACATTGTATTTTTCAGTTACCTTTTCAGCATTCTTTGCCTTGACCTGATAAGTCAAAGTATATGTAGTGGCTGGGCCAGTATCCTTCATTGTACACTCTTTAATGGCAACGTTTGTCTTTGTGATTTTCTCCGCCGCCAAAGTACTCCAAAGAAGCATAGTGTAACTAGAGTTGATTGTTACTTTGCCGAGGTTGTCATTACTCTGAACTGTTGGATCAGTCTCTAAATAATTCATTAAATCTGATCTCTCAGTCTCTTCAAAAGTTCTGTCGCTAAATCTCTTTGCGAATGCAACTTGTTTGTCGACAAATTCGTTTTTGGCAATGATTGCTCTTGCGTAGTAGTTGATAGCATCATGCTTGTCTGTTGTAACCACAAACTTAAGTCTGTACTCAATGCCAGCTTCCATAATGGCATTAGCTTTAAAGTCAAACGATGCACTCTTTCCTGCACCTCTCATCTCTTCGATTTTGCCGTGGTCCACTAGTCTGTCATCGTCAGTACTCTTTACTTCATATCTGATAGAGCGAATAGTGTCGCCATTCTCATTTACTTTGAATGTAGTTGTTCTATCAGGTTTTATTATTACAATAGTATTTCTCTCCACGTTTTCCTGGAGATTATTTGTGTAACCATAAATGTTTCCCGTCTTCATCTTGCCGTATGTGGCCATCATCTTTGGAACTTGATCTTTTACGGCGCTAGAAGAACTATTGCCATCATTTTTGCTAGGGCCTGAACATCTTGTCAAAATGCCCACCACCACAATGGCAATAAAAATACATATAATAGTTGTGATTATTATAGTTTTACTTTTGCTACTTTCCATTTATAATTACTACTCTTTTCCTTCGTCGAAGACTTATTTTCTTTTTGTTACTTTAGGGAACTCAAACGCAACCGCTTCAAATGGCTTAAGTGGAATCTCAAGTCTGTATGGTCTGCCGTCACACTCTCCCTCTTTTGCTTTGTATTTAACTACCTGGTCATCATTCTCAGTTGATAGGATTCTCTTGTAAGTTCCTGCCTTTGGAACACCAACTATATAGTCAGTTCTCTCCATTGGTGTGAAGTTAAATACGAATCCAACTGAGTTCTTGTTATCTGCCTCAGTAGTCTTTCTGATGAAACTGAAAATACTTCTCTCGTTATCATCAGCATTTATCCACTCAAATGCACCATAACCCTTTGTCTCGGTATAAAGTGCTGGATACTTCTTGTACATTTCAAGAAGTCTATGAACAAACTTCTGCATATCTTTATGCTCTGGCTCTTCTAGCAAGTGCCAATCAAGTGAACGCTTCTCTGACCACTCCTGAAGTTGTGCAAACTCCTGTCCCATGAAGAGAAGTTTTCTTCCTGGGTGACCAAACATAAACATATATGCAGTCTTTAGGTTTTTAAATTTATCTGCTGGGTAGCCTGGCATCTTGTTATACATTGAGCACTTAAGGTGAACTACCTCATCGTGAGATAGAACCAAAATAAAGTTTTCACTGAAACAATATGTCAAACCAAATGTCATCTTGTTGTGCGCGCCCTTCTTAAACAAAGGATCCAACTTTGTGTATTCTAGGAAGTCGTGCATCCAACCCATGTTCCACTTGTATGAGAAACCAAGTCCTCCATCTTTTGGATCTTTAGTAACATCTGGCCAAGCTGTTGACTCCTCTGCTATTACATAGGCGCGAGGGTTTCTATAATTCATTACACTTGAAAGATGTTTAAAGAACTCGATAGCTTCCAAGTTTTTGTTATCGCCATATTTGTTTGGAACCCACTGGCCTTCGTCGCGGCCGTAGTCTAGCTAAAGCATAGATGCCACCGCATCCACACGAAGTCCATCAATATGGTACTTTTCTACCCAAAACAAAGCGTTCGCTATAAGGAAGTTTGAAACTTCAGTCTTTGAGTAGTCAAACACCTTTGTTCCCCAGTCTGGGTGCTCGCCCAAACGTGTATCTGCATATTCATACAGTGGCTGTCCGTCAAACATTGCAAGACCGTGCGCATCTCTTGGGAAGTGCGCTGGCACCCAATCAAGGATTACTGCAATATCTGCCTGGTGGAAAGCATCCACCAAATACATAAACTCATCAGGGCTTCCGTATCTAGATGTTGGAGCATAGTAACCAGTTACCTGATATCCCCATGAACCATCGTATGGGTGCTCTGCTATACCCATCAACTCTACATGTGTGTAGCCCATCTTTTTAACGTACTCTACCAAATCTTTGGCGAGGCGTTTGTAATCATAAAATCCATCTTCATCATCTGGTCCCTGGAAATCTTTCTTCCATGAACCTAGGTGACACTCGTATATAGACATTGGTTGCTCGTAGTGATTCTCTCTAGACTTCTTTGCAATCCAATCGTGGTCTTTCCATTTATATTTGTCCACGTTAAATACGCGTGAAGCTGTGTCTGGTCGAACTTCACTGTAAAAACCATACGGATCAGTCTTGTAAAGTGTGCGACCATCCTGAGTTGAAATCACATACTTATATGCGCATCCCTCTTTCACGTCCGGCACAAACAACTCCCAGATTCCTGATTCGTTGTTCATCTCCATGTTGTGGTCGAATCCAATCCAATCATTGAACTCGCCAATCACAGACACGTTCACCGCGTGAGGTGCCCACACTGCAAAGTACACACCTTTTCGTCCGTTCTTTGTAACTAGGTGCGCTCCCAACTTGTTATAAATTTCATAATGTGTTCCTTTTCCAAAAAGGTAACAATCATCTTGTGTAATGAAATCTTTTGACATACATTTCTCCGTTTCCTGCACATCGTGCATTTAAATGTATATTTTATGTAAACCGCGCGGGTTTTCGTATTTCCCGCTCATCAAAGTCTATTTTCTGTTGTAGTTAATCAAGCAACCCTTAAGAATGATTTCTCTTTCTCTATCTGTTAGCGGATCCATCTTCAAAGTAAATGGCTTCATCTCATTATTCTCCACATCCACTACATATGCCGTAAACTCTGTCTCGGCATTTTCAATAGCTGTTCTAATTCCTGGAATGTAGATGTAGTCATTAAGTTTGAATGGTAGATCGTCCTCGTCAAAGATAAATGGCAACATTCCCCAGTTGATTAGGTTTGAGCGATATCTCTTTGTTGCGTATTCTTTGGCGATGTTAGCCCAACCACCTAGAACCTTCTGACATGATGCAGCCTGTTCTCTAGCTGAACCATCACCCGGTTTAACAGCGTAGATTGTACTTCCGATAGATACACAAGTTCTGTCAAAGTCTTTGTCTGGCATCTGCTCTTTGATAACAGTACGCATTGGCTTGAACTCTGGGAATGCCTCTGATGGACACTCGTTCTTTTCTACAGCCTTCTCTGCTACCTGGATGTCCTTTGCTCTTTGTACATAACCTGGATCCTTTCTTGAAAGCGCAAACTCTGCAAGTCCAAGTGGATTTGATCTATATGATGAAGTCTCTCCTGATGGAATCAACTCATCTGTAGTAGTAACTGGATCGTGAATCTCAGAAACTACTTTTAGTACCATGTTTTCTTTTAGGTCAACCATCTCTGGCCAATCCTTAATGTTTGGTCCAAGCTTTAGCTCAGTATCTGGATCTGGCTTAAGCGCTGAATCAAATACTCTGTTTTCATAAATGCTCTTATCGAAGTGATACTTCTGTCCCTTAAACTCAACATCTAAGTCTGTAGCTGGAGTTAAGAAACCTTTATTGGCAGCGGTCGCTGCTATTGATCTTGCATCCATTAGTGCTACTGAAGCTATCTGACCGTTCTGAAGTTTTGAGCCCTCGCGGTTAGGGAAGTTACGAGTCGAATGACGAATACTGAATGCATCATTCGCTGGAGTATCGCCCGCGCCAAAGCAAGGACCGCAGAACGCAGTCTTAAGAACCGCACCAGTCTCCATAAGGTCTGCTGCTGCTCCGTTTTTGATAAGTTCCATATATACAGGCATAGATGCAGGATAAACGCTAAGTGTGAATTCATCTGAACCAATGCTGTGTCCTTTTAAGATATCTGCTGCTTCGCAAATATTTTCAAATCCACCGCCGGCACAACCTGCGATAATTCCCTGCTCTACGTATAGTTTTCCATTTCTAATCTTGTCCATTAGTGTGTAGTCAACCTGACCATCCAATGAAACAAGCGCTTTCTTTTCAACATCGTGCAAGATGTCTTCTAGGTTTTCGTTTACTTCGTCTATAGTATATGTATTAGATGGTTGGAATGGCATAGCAATCATTGTCTTAATGCTTGATAGGTCTACTTCCACTATTCCATCGTAGTAAGCTACTTCGCCTGGGTTAAGTTCTTTGTAGGCGTCTTTTCTTCCGTGAATCTCGTAAAACTCTTCTATCTTTTCATCTGTACGCCAGATTGATGATAGACATGTAGTTTCTGTAGTCATTACATCAACGCCTATTCTAAAGTCAGCACTTAAATTGCTAACTCCAGGGCCCATAAATTCCATAACTTTATTCTTAACATAGCCCTTTTCAAAGACAGCACCGATAATAGCAAGTGCCACGTCCTGAGGACCAACGCCTTTAGCAGGTTCACCTGTCATATAGATTCCCACTACTTCTGGCATGTTGATATCATACGTCTGCTCCAAAAGCTGTTTAACAAGCTCAGGTCCGCCCTCGCCCATAGCCATAGTGCCTAGTGCACCGTAGCGTGTATGTGAATCAGAACCCAAAATCATCTTTCCACCTTCAGCTAGCATCTCTCTAGCAAACTGGTGAATTACTGCCTGATGAGGTGGTACATAAATTCCACCGTACTTCTTAGCAGCGCTAAGTCCAAACATATGGTCATCTTCGTTTATAGTTCCGCCTACTGCACAAAGTGAATTGTGGCAGTTTGTAAGCACGTATGGGATTGGGAAATGATCCATTCCCGATGCTCTGGCAGTCTGAATAATTCCCACAAAAGTAATATCATGAGAAGTCATCTTATCAAACTTAATCTGTAGTTTTTCCATATTGTCCGATGTATTGTGGTCCGCCAAAATGTTGTAAGCCATTGTGTTCTTTTTAGCCTCTTCCTTTGACATTCCATCGTAGTTTTCTACTAGGTCTTTTCCGCCTACTAGAAACATTCCGCCATCTGATAATTTAATCATAAAACCTCCTGTTTGTGCCTTTTTTATCGCACTTTTACCTAGTGCAATTGCAAAAAAGGGCGCAATTACACACTTACCGATATTATACAATATATCGCAATAGATTTGTAGATTAAAAATGAGTATTTTTATTGTTTTATGATAGCAAGTATGCTATCATAAAATTGAATTTTGAAATGGAGGTTTGCCATGGATAAACAGATGGAATTAATCATTGAAAAAATCAAAACTGCACGACATGAGAAGAATATGTCACAACGCGCACTTGCTTATGCATGTGAGATTCCTCAGTCTACTCTAGCTAGAATTGAAAGCGGTAAAACTGTACCTCAGTTAGATACATTGCTTAAAATAACTGATGTTCTCAATCTCAGTTTAAGTTTAGAGTCTGTTAAGAGCGATATCCCTGCTGTTAGAAGATGGGACGGTTTGAAGTTCAGTTTGTATTGGAGAAATGAATTGATTGCCAAAGTTAGTGTTACTAATACTACTGCCGAGATCACTCGTTTTGTTTTACATCCAGCTAAGCAAATTTTTTGGTCTGACAAAATGAACATTGTTCAACTTTCAGAAGTTCTTGAGTCTAGATGTTGGGAAAGAAATAGGGACGATATTGATGTCATACTCAAAAATCTTGGTTTAAAATCTTATGATCCATTAGAAATAGTGAAGAAAACCCATGGTGTTAGTTATAACGACTCTCTTTGGATTCAATTTGAAGGAGAAAAACTATCCTATCGAGATGTAATGACAAGGAGGTGTTCTAATGTTTAACATTAATCTTTCTGAAAAATACCTCCAAGAGGAAATGGGTACTAGCGATGGAACTCAAATCAAATATTATAAAGATAATTATTGGTATAAAATAAATTCAATGGGCGGAGAAGATGAGGCAGAGTATTTAGCCTCTGGCATTCTAAAGTTTTCTTCTCTTAGCAAGGATGACTTTGTAATTTATGAAAAAGGTCAAGTTAATAAACGTAATTCATGCAGAAGCCAAACGTTTCTAAAACCCTCTGAAGATTTTTATACTTTCAATCGTTTGCATATCAATGTTACT
>CAMVRH010000027.1 GCA_947169835.1 uncultured Lachnospira sp.
GATGCTGACAAGGTACTAGAAGAATTAGGTAAGCCTGGTTCTTTGTATTTCTGTACAAAGTCAGAAGAGACTCCTTCCAAGAAAGATTTAAAAGCTAAGAAGTTTATCCAACTTAAGAATAATTCACAGGATGATGGATATTATAAAGTTTGGGTTACTGGTGATGAAGTTAAAAACGCCAAAGGCCAAGCATCTCAGGATGAAAACACAAAGGCTACACAGTACGTAGTATCACTTAAGTTTGATGATAAGGGTACTAAAGCTTTCGGTGATATGACATCTCAGAATGTTGGTAACCAGACTTATATCATTTATGATAATCAAATCTTGAGTGCGCCAAACGTAAAAGAAGCTATCACTGGTGGTGAGGCTCAGATCGATGGTCAGAAGGATTTGGAAGAAGCAGAGCAGTTAGCATCTAATATCCGTATCGGTTCACTTACACTTTCTCTAGACGAGATCAGCCATAAGGTTGAAAGTGCACAGTTGGGTAACGATGCATTGCAGAAGAGTTTGCTTGCCGGTCTAATCGGTATGATAATCATTCTAATCTTCATGCTTATCGTATACAGAATTCCAGGTATTGCTGCAGGTCTTGCACTTATTGCATACGTAGAAATGATCTTGCTAGCGCTAAATGGTTTCGACTTAACACTAACGCTTCCAGGTATCGCCGGTATTATCTTGAATATTGGTATGGCCGTGGATGCTAACGTTATTATATATGCTCGTATCAGAGAAGAAATTGCTAATGGTAAAACAGTTAAGACAGCAATCAAGACTGGTTTCAAGGCTGCCACATCTGCTATTGTCGATGGTAACATCACAACACTTATTGCAGCATTAGTTCTTCTTTGGAGAGGTTCAGGAACTGTTCAAGGTTTCGCACAGACTTTAGCAATTGGTATTATTATTCAGTTGTTCGAGGCTCTAGTTATTTCTAGAGGATTCGTATGGATGCTATTCCATATGGGATTCCAAGACATTAAGTTCTACGGAAAAGAAAAGGTTAGAAAAATATTCCAGTTCGTTCAGAAGAAAGCTATTTTCTTCACAATCTCAATTTGCGCTATCTTGATTGGTGTAATTGCAATGGTTGCTAACGGAATTGGTGGTTCAGTATTCAACCTAGGTATCGAGTTTAAGGGTGGTAGTTCAGTAAAAGTTGAGTTCGCCAAAGAATACTCAATCGATTACTTCAATGACCACATTAAGAAAGACCTAGAAAAAGAAGTTGGACTAAAAGAGGTTCAAGGACAGAGAGATACTGACAAACCTAAGATTTATACAATCAAAACTGAAAAACTAGAAGGAAAGAAATTTGATATATTCAAAAAAGTCCTAATAGATAAATACAAAGCTTACGATACAAATGATAAGAAGCATCAAGAAAACTTCTCAAATGAGATGATCTCAGGAACAGTAAGTAAGCAGATGAGAGAAGACGCGGTATTGGCTACAGCTATTGCGTTGATATGTATGTTGATTTACATTTGGGCAAGATTTAGAAATGTTCAATTTGCCCTAGCTGCGGTTACAGCGTTGTTCCACGATGTGGCTATAGTAGTTGGCTTCTACGCACTAGCTAGAGTTACACTTGGTACTACATTTATCGCCTGTCTATTGACGATAGTAGGTTACTCAATCAACGCCACGATTGTCATATTCGACCGTATCCGTGAGAATATGGGCAACCGTAGAAGAGGTGATAAGGTAATTGATATTGTAAATACATCAATCACACAGACACTTACAAGAAGTATTTACACAACATTCACAACATTTATCATGGTATTCATGATTTACATTATGGGTGTTACATCAATTCAGGAATTCACATTACCACTTATGGTTGGCTTGATTGCAGGTGCATTCTCATCAGTATTTATCACAGGTTCATTGTGGTACATTTTTAAGGGTAGATCTTACGATAAAGCCTTAAGATAATATCAAGCGGTATCACTAAACAGTGGTACCGCTTTTATAAATTTATAGAGAATTGTTCAAGTTATGGAAAGAATGACAGAGAAGTGGATGCTCCAAACGAAGAAAGCGGACTTTGGAGAAATCGCAAAGAAATTTAATATCAACCCAATAGTTGCTAGAGTGATACGCAACAGAGATGTTGTGGGCGATAAAGAGATTGAAGATTATTTGAACACAAATATTAATACGCTTTCATCTCCATGGTTGTTTAAGGATATGGATAAGGCAGTCGATATTCTTAAGATTAAAATCAATGGCAAAAATAAGATTCGTATTATTAGCGATTATGATGTGGATGGTATTTGCTCTGGTTACATTTTGAACAAAGCTTTGTCTGAATTAGGAGCAGATGTGGATGTGGTTGTTCCACACAGGGTAAATGATGGTTACGGCATTAATGAAAGTCTTATTCAAGATGCAAAAGATGCTGGTGTTGATACTATCATAACTTGTGACAATGGAATTGCTGCTAGCGAACAAGTAGACTTCGCCAAAGAACTCGGAATGACAGTTGTAATAACTGATCATCACGAGGTTCCATTTGTAGAGGAAGATGGTGAAAAGAAGTACATAGTTCCTAATGCAGATGCAGTGGTGAATCACAAGCAATCAACTTGTGAATACCCATTTAAAGACCTATGTGGCGCTATGGTTGCATACCAACTAATGCGCGCTCTATACGAGAGTATGGGTCAAAATCAAAAGAATTTGGAGAGTTTGCTAGTCTACGGTGCAATGGCAACTGTTTGCGATGTAGTTCCTCTAAGGGGCGAAAATAGAACCATTGTAAAGACAGGACTAGAACTCATAAAAACTACAAAAGATGTGGGGTTAAATGCTTTGATGGATGCTTGTGGCATCAACAAAGAAAGCATTGGTTCATATCATTTTGGTTTTATATTAGGACCTTGCTTAAACGCTTCAGGAAGACTAGATACAGCAAAGAGAGCAGTTGATTTATTAAATGAAACTGACAGTGAAAAAGCTTTGGCGGATGCCAAGAAGCTAAAGAGTCTAAATGATGAGCGAAAAGACATTACAGAGCAGGGTGCCAAAGAAGCAATAGATATGGCAAGAGAAATGAAGGATAAAATACTTGTTTTGTATTTGCCAAACTGTCACGAAAGTGTGGCTGGTATTATTGCTGGTAGAGTAAAAGAATTTTTCAATAAGCCATCTATTGTTCTTACTGATGCAGAAGACTGCGTCAAAGGATCTGGCAGATCTATTGATGAATATGATATGTTTGAAAACTTATCTCAAGTTAAGGACTTATTCTTGAAATTTGGCGGACACAAAATGGCTGCTGGATTATCAATAGAAAAAGAAAACATAGAAGAACTTAGAACTAGACTTAATGAAAAATGTACTTTAACAGAAGAAGACTTGATGAAAAAGATTGAAGTTGATTCTGAATTACCATTTAAGTTTGCTACATTTGGACTAGTAAATGATTTAAAGAAACTGGAGCCATTTGGCGTAGGAAACAAAAAGCCGATCTTTGCCGGGAAAGATATTCAAATAAACAGAATAAAAATACTAGGCAAAGAAGGAAAAGCTATTAGACTTGAGATGACTGACGAGAGTGGTTTCAAGATGCAAGGAATTATGTTTAACAAGTCTAAACGTTTTATGAAATTCTTGAGTGATAAGTTTGGACAAGATGAGATAGATAAAGCAATGGAAGGCGTTACTAATGAGATTAAACTTATGCTTTTATACTATCCAAATATAAACGAATTTAACGGAAGACAATATCTTCAGTTAATTATAGAAAGTTTTTGCTAGGAGGACATTATGCATCCAATAGACAAATATATTAGAACTATCCCAGATTTTCCTGAAGAAGGAATTATGTTTAGGGATATAACTACAGTTACACAAGACCCAGAAGGATTCAAACTTGCTGTTGATAGCATGCAAGATTTGATCAAAGATTTGGATTATGATGTGATGGTGGGTGTAGAGGCTAGAGGATTTATCTTTGGCGCAGCCATCGCCTACAACATGGGCAAAGGTTTATCTTTGATTAGAAAAAAAGGGAAACTACCTCACACAACTATATCTCAAGAATATGATTTAGAGTATGGTACAGCTACTGTAGAGATGCATGTAGATGCTATCAAGCCAGGTCAAAAGGTTGTTATAATTGATGACTTAATTGCTACAGGCGGCAGTGCGAAAGCAGCAATAGACCTAGTTGAAAAATTAGGCGCAGAAGTTGTTGATTGTCTATTCTTAGTTGAACTTAAAGGCCTAAATGGTAGAGCAAAACTTGATGGCTATAGAGTAGATAGCGTTATAGCATACGAAGGAAAATAATAAGAAAGAAACTAGAAAAATGAGCGATGTAAACATTAACAAACAATTGGAAATACACGGTATAATTCCGTCCGAGCAGGAGCATGCTACTCCTGAGGAATTGTATGCTCGTTTGATCGACAAAATTAAGCAGTATCATCCATCTTCAGAATTGGAGATGATTGACAAAGCTTATAAGTTTGCGAAAGAAGCGCATAAAGATCAAAAGAGAAAATCAGGTGAACCATATATTATTCACCCTCTTCATACTGCGCTCATTTTGGCAGATCTAGAGTTAGATAAAGAATCCATTATGGCAGCTTTGCTTCACGATGTTATGGAAGACACAAGCGTGACACGTGAGGATATGATAGAAGCCTTCGGCGAAGAGGTAACTGACCTAGTAGATGGTGTTACAAAGCTTACAAAATTGGATTACGACGTAGATAAAGTTGAAAAACAGGCTGAGAACTTACGTAAGATGTTTTTGGCGATGGCGAAGGATATACGAGTTATCTTGATTAAACTTGCTGATAGACTTCACAACATGCGTACACTTATGTATAGAAGTCCAGAGGGTCAAAAAGAAACATCTAGAGAGACTATTGATATTTACTCACCGATAGCTGACAGACTTGGTATCAGTAAGATTAAGATTGAGCTTGATGACTTGTCACTAAGATATCTTGAGCCTGAAAAATATGATGAGTTGGTAGAGGGTGTTCACCAAAGACTTGAGCACCGCGAAGACTTTATGAATGAGCTTATAGAAGTGGTGGCTGGCTATGTAGAAAAGGCTGGCATTAAGGCGACTATTGACGGTCGTGTTAAGCACTACTTTAGTATATACAAAAAGATGGTAAATCAGCACAAGACTTTGGATCAGATTTACGACATCTTTGCGGTAAGAATTATTGTGGATAGCGTTATGGAGTGTTACGGTGCTCTAGGTATTATCCACGAGAAATTCACACCAGTGCCTGGTAGATTCAAAGACTACATTGCTATGCCTAAGGAAAATATGTACCAGTCACTTCACACATCTTTGATTGCGCCAAACGGTCAACCGTTTGAAATCCAGATTCGTACAGCGGAGATGCACAGAACTGCGGAGTATGGTATCGCTGCGCACTGGAAATATAAAGAAAACCTAACTGGTGATGACAACGAAGAGCAAAAGATTAGTTGGCTTCGCCAAATCCTTGAGTGGCAACGAGACATGACTGACAACCAAGAGTTCCTTGATTTGCTAAAGGATGACTTGAATATGTTCTCAGGCAACGTTTATTGTTTCACTCCAGACGGTGACCTTAAGAACTTGCCTAATGGCTCAACACCAGTGGACTTTGCTTACAGTATCCATAGTGCTGTAGGTAACAAGATGATTGGCGCCAAAGTAAACGGCGAGATGGTTAACATTGATTACGAGATTAAGAATGGAGATAGAATTGAAATTCTTACATCAAATAACTCAAGTGGACCAAGTCGTGATTGGTTAAAGATTGTTAAGAGTACTCAGGCTAAGAATAAGATTAATCAGTGGTTCAGATCACAGAATAAGGAAGTTAATATTGAGCGCGGTAATGATTTGATTAAGGCTTATTGTAAGACTAAGAGTATTAATTTAGAAGAAATAATGAAACCTAAGTATATGGACATTGTCCGTACTAAGTATGGTTTCAAAGAGTGGGATGCTTTACTTGCCACAGTAGGACATGGTGGACTAAAAGAAGGTCAGATTGTAAACAGACTCCTAGACCAGTATAAGAAAGACCATGATGAGCCTATCACAGATCAACAAGTAATAGACATTATTGATAAGAACGCTCAGGGACAAGGCTTGATTAGCAGTTCAAAGAGTGGTGTTATCGTGGAAGGCATGGACGATGTTGCAGTTCGTTTCTCAAAGTGCTGTACGCCAGTACCTGGTGATGAGATTGTTGGTTTTGTAACACGTGGACGTGGTGTTTCGCTTCATAGAACAGACTGTGTAAATATGATTAATCTTCCAGAGATGGAAAGAAATAGATTGATTGAAGCAAGTTGGGCAGAAGACCAGAGCAGTCACGAAGGAAAGTACAACACAGAGATTGTTATCTATGCTCACAACAGAGTTGGTATTTTGTCAGACTTGTCAAAGATATTTACAGAGAACGATATCGATGTATTGTCCATTAACAGTAGAACTAGCAAAAATGAAATTGCTACTATAACTATGGCATTCCAGATTAACAGTACTGACGAGCTAAATGATATTATTGCTAAGATAAGACAGATTGACAGTATTATTGATATAGAAAGAACTGCTAGTTAGACTTTAAACTGTTAAAGACTAAAGTTTTAAAGGATAAAGTATGGAGATTAAAAATGTTTTAGTTAGTGAAGCATTTACTAACTGCTATATAGTTAAAAATGAAGAGACTAACGAAGGTTTTATAATAGACCCAGGTGGAAGTGCTCTTAAGATTTCTAGAATTATTGAACAGATGCAAATGACACCTAAAGCTATTCTTCTTACACATGGTCATTTCGATCATATTGGCGCTGTAGATGAGTTAAGAGATAGATACGGCATTAAAGTATATGTGTCAGAAGAAGAGTCAAAGTTTATGCAAAATTATAATAATAATTTATCTGTATTCTTTGGCGAGAGCATGATTGTAAAACCTGACATCGCTATAAGAGATGGCGAAGAACTTGAGATAGCTGGTATCAAGATGAAATTTATTTTGACTCCAGGTCATACTCCAGGAAGCGGTTGCTTTTATGTGGAGGATGAAGGAGTGTTATTCTCAGGGGACACACTCTTTTGCATGAGCAGAGGAAGAACAGATTTCCCAGGCGGAAGCGAAAGAGAGATACTTGATTCAATTAGAAATAAGTTGCTCACACTTCCAGGAGACACAGTAGTGCTAGCTGGACACAATGAGCAAACAACTATAGAAAACGAAAAGAGATTTTATTAAGGAGAAACATTATGGCTTTAAGTAAGAAACCGATGACTGGTATGAAAGATATTATGCCAGACGAGATGAAGGTTAGAAATTACGTTAAGCGCGTGATTGAAGAGACATACCTTTCATATGGTTTTTCACAAATCGAAACTCCTGTAGTTGAGAACATTCAGAACTTAACAAGCAAGCAGGGTGGAGAGAACGAAAAGTTAATATTTAAAATATTAAAGCGTGGCGAGAAGTTAAATCTAGAGACTGCTGAGGCTGAGATGGACTTGGTAGACAGCGGACTTAGATATGATTTAACTGTTCCTTTGGTGCGCTATTATTCAAAGAACGCTAATGAATTACCAACACCTTTCAAGGCGCTTCAGATGGGCAATGTGTTTAGAGCAGATCGTCCACAGCGTGGAAGATATCGTCAGTTTATGCAGTGCGATATTGATATACTAGGTGATGCAACTAACTTAGCAGAGATTGAACTTATACTTGCTACATCTAGCACACTAACAAAACTAGGCTTTAAAAATTTTGAAATCAGAATTAACGATAGAAGAATCCTAAAAGCTATGGCAGAGTATTCTGGCTTTAACGCAGAGGACTTTGACCAAGTATTTATCACACTAGATAAGATGGATAAAATAGGATTAGACGGCGTCAAAGAAGTATTAGTTAAAGATGGCTTCAGTGATGATGCTGTAGAAAAATATACATCACTATTTAGTGAGATTGAAAATGAAAAAGATCCTATCGCATACTTATCAGACAAATTAGGTGATAGTTTTGCAGATGATGTTAAGCAGTGGATGGATGAAATTATTGATAGCGTAAAGAATGCAAAGACAGATAATTACGATATAGTTTTTGATCCAACATTGGTTCGTGGAATGTCATACTACACAGGAACAATATTCGAGATTGCTATTCCTGAGTTTGGCGGAAGCTGCGGTGGCGGCGGAAGATACGACAAGATGGTTGGACAGTTCACTGGAAACGACACACCTGCATGTGGATTCTCGATTGGATTTGAGAGAATCATTTTGCTTATGATGGAGCAAGGATTTGAAATTCCAGAAAATGAAGATAAAGTTTGCTACTTAATTGAAAAGGGTGTTGAGGGCAAAGCTTTATCAGACATTATTGAAAAAGCAAATGCCGAGAGACAAAATGGCAAACAGATTTTAGTTGCTAGAATGAATAAGAATAAGAGATTCCAAAAAGAGCAATTATCCGAGCAAGGATATACAAACTTTGAGGAGTTTTATAAGGAGTAAATATGTCAGAAACAATTAAGGGACTTCATAGAAGTCACAGATGTACAGAAGTATCAAACAAAAATATTGGCGAAGAAGTCACAGTTATGGGCTGGGTTCAAAAGAGAAGAAACTTAGGTTCTCTTATCTTTATTGACCTTAGAGATAGAAGTGGCTTAGTTCAGATTGTGTTTGACGAAAACGACGGCGAAATCTTCGAAAGGGCCGGCACTCTTAGAAGCGAGTTTGTTATCGCTGTAAGAGGTGAGGTTAGAGCAAGAGACGGCGCTGTGAATGAAGATATGAAGACAGGTGATATCGAAATCACTGCCAAAGAACTTCGTATTCTTTCAGAGTCAGAGACACCTCCATTCCCAGTGGAAGAGGGTGCAAACACAAAAGAAGAGTTGAGACTTAAATATAGATATTTAGATTTGAGAAAGCAAAACCTTCAGAACAATTTGAAACTTCGTTCAGATGTGACAACTTTTGTTCGTTCATTTATGGCAAAAGAAGGTTTTCTTGAGATAGAGACTCCTACACTTTGTAAGAGTACACCTGAGGGTGCTAGAGACTACTTGGTTCCTAGCCGTGTTCATCCTGGACACTTTTATGCTTTGCCTCAGAGTCCACAGCTTTTCAAACAGCTACTTATGTGTTCTGGATGCGACAGATATATCCAGATTGCAAAGTGCTACAGAGATGAGGACTTAAGAGCAGACAGACAGCCTGAGTTTACACAGATCGATATGGAAATGTCGTTTGTGGAAGCC
>CAMVRH010000028.1 GCA_947169835.1 uncultured Lachnospira sp.
CATCGCTAAGTGTATTTAAAAACTTAGCCATCTTAATTTCATTATCACCAATGTGATTTCCGTATTTGTAAAGATATCTAATGTCACTCAAGTCGCTTTCAGTAATAATCTTTGCAACTCTATCTTTACTTGGGTCAATCTTGCTTCCCAAAACCACATCCATAAAGATTTCAGAATTATCTCGCTCAAATGTGTAGATAATATCTTTTAAATTCTTCGCCGATAATCCTTCCTCATCTTCAAATAGACTGTAAACCTCAATCAATAGTTCGCATCTAATCAATGCAACTTCCAAGTCGCCCTCAAACATATTTAAAATGCCTGAACGAAGCGATGCGTAAACATAGCAAAGCATCTGTCCATACTCTTCACCCAAAGTTTTTACTGCATATGTTGGGTTTGCGAAACTACTCTTGTAATTCTCAGGCTCAATCTCTTCGTACAACTTTTTATTGAAAGCTTCTAGATCTTCTAGGGAGCCTTCGTCGAAGAAGCCTGAATCCTTCTTAGTCTTTATCTCGTCAATTAAAAGAATTAGGCTAGCGGCTGCTTCAAAGTAAGGTTTGAACTGCACATCCACTGCTGCTTCGTTTAATATTTCATTTGCTTTTTCAATTGCTAGTGTGTATCTCTCTTCCATTTTGTCCTCTCTAAATGTATGCGATGTATATTAAAACTACAGAAATCCAAATAGCTGCGTTAATAATTGTTCCAATGTATGAAAATCTGTAAAATTTGTTATCTTCTGAAAAACTTCTAATGCCAATCATCCCATAATCGCCGAGATAAATGTGACTATCACAATAATTCCAATGTACATTCCCGACTTTCCATCTTCCATAACTGACATTGTGATAGTTAGGAAGAAAAGTGCCAAGTTACAAAGTCCAATCGTACTTGAAATTCTTCCACCTCTCGCGTATTTGCTTAGTGGTATTTTTCTATCTTTTTTATCTTCTCTTGTAGGCTTTGGCGCCTTCGCTCTTTTACTAAACATTTCTACCTCTTAATTAATCGCTTTTGCAATCGCAAATATAATATATCCAATGATTGCGCCTGCTGTGTTTAGAATAATATCGTCTATATCAAATGCTCCCACTTTCGTGAGAATCTGAACTACCTCAATGGCTCCTGAAAACATCATTGCTAGAAGTGTTACCACAAAAAAGTTTCTAGTAACTTTGTTCTTTGAACTCATCGGAATCAAGAATCCAAATGGTACAAAGATAAGCATGTTTCCGCCTAGATTCATAAGTGTAGTTTTCCATCCATATGTGTATCTCATCGCCCAAAATCTTTTGATTTCGTGGAATGGATGAGTGTTCATTCGTCTAACAATTGTTCCAGTTTTTCTTCCCAACTCATCGCTAAAGAACACAAAGAAAATGAGTAGCGCAAAATATGCTACTAAAAGAATTCTTCCAACTATTCTGTTCATTCTTTTTTTCTTTGCTTGCTGCATTTACTACTTTGCTCCGTATTCTTTATAATACTCGTCAATTCTTCCCTTTAGCTCATCATCTAGTTTTCCTTCTGCTGTCAAATATTCTACCACTTCATCCATGCTCACAATTGCGTTAGCATCGAATCCGTATTTTTCCTTTATCTCATCTATCGCTGTCTTATCAGATGTAAGTCCTTTTTCCATTCGGTTTAGTGAAACCATAAGTCCAATGATTTCAACATCGCCCTGTGCCTTAATGATAGGAAATGTTTCTTCGATAGATTTACCAGATGTAGTAACGTCTTCTATTATCACTACTCTATCGCCGTCTTTTATCTTGCTACCAAGTAGGATTCCAGCATCGCCGTGATCTTTTTCTTCTTTACGGTTTGAACAATATCTGATTTCTTTTCCATATAAGTTATAAAATGCGATTACTGTTGCCACGCCTAGAGGGATTCCTTTGTAGGCCGGGCCAAAGAGAACGTCAAAGTCATCGCCATAATGCTCATGAATAGCTTTAGCGTAAAACTCACCAAGTCTCTTTAGTTGAGAACCTGTAACATATGCTCCAGCGTTCATAAAGAATGGTGACTTTCTTCCACTTTTCAAAGTGAAATCTCCAAACTTAAGAACATCTGATTCAATCATAAAATCTATAAATTCATTTTTGTAACTCATCTACTTTACCTTTCCTACCAAATCTTTAATATCTGATACGTTGTGTTTAATCATATAATCTTCTATTCCCTTAACCACTTCCATAGTAGCGTTTGGATTATAGAAGTTTGCTGTTCCAACAGACACCATAGTAGCTCCCGCCAAAATCATTTCAATGGCATCATCCGCATTTTGGATTCCTCCCATTCCAATGATTGGAAGATCTACTGCATTTGCCACCTGGTAAACCATGCGAACTGCTACTGGATGAATAGCTGGACCTGAAAGTCCGCCAGTCTTGTTTGCAAGAACGAAGTCCTGCTTTTCAATGTCTATCTTCATACCAGTAATTGTATTGATAAGTGACAAAGCATCTGCTCCGCCACGCTCTGCAGCCTTAGCCATCTCCACTATATCAGTCACATTTGGACTAAGTTTCATAATTACTGGCTGTTTAGCAACTTCTTTAACTTTTCTTGTGATTTCTTCCACAGCCTTTGGATCTGTTCCAAAAGCAATTCCGCCTTCTTTCACATTTGGACATGAGATATTTATCTCTAGCATATCCACATCTTCGTCGGCCAATCTCTTAACACAATCCAAGTATTCTTCTTCAGTGTGACCGCAGACATTTACAATAATCTTTGTGTCGAACTGTCGTAAAAATGGAATGTCTCTTTTTGCAAACACATCCACTCCAGGGTTTTGTAGTCCAACAGCGTTTAGCATTCCGCCGTATGTCTCAGCCACTCTTGGAGTATCGTTTCCTTCCCAAGGAGTACTAGCCACACCCTTTGTCGTGACAGCTCCCAAGTTATTTAAATCCACAAACTCACCATATTCTTCGCCCGAGCCAAATGTGCCCGAAGCCACAGTGACAGGATTCTTAAACTCAACTCCTGCAATATTAACTTTCATGTTTAAATCATTACTCATCTTTTCAACCTTTTAAAAATCTATTTCATTTGCATCAAACACTGGTCCATCTTTGCAGATACGTTTGTTGCAAACATTTGAATGCTCATCCTTTTCCTTTGTCTTGCACACACATGCCAGACATGCGCCGATACCGCACGCCATTCTCTCTTCCAAAGAAATCTGGCACTCGATACCTTTACCATTAGCCCAATCTTTTAGGGCCTTTAGCATTGGTATAGGACCGCAAGCATAAAGCACATCGCCATCTACACCATTTTCATCTAGTGCATCTATAACTGTTCCCTTTGTACCTGTGCTACCATCTTCAGTAGCAATAACTACAGTAGAAAACTGTTCTAACTCATCAACTAAGAAAAGCTCATCTCTGTAACCCATAACTGAGATTACATTTTCCTTGCCAATCTTTTCTGATAAGTTCTTTGCTAGCTCAACCATTGGTGGAATTCCAATTCCTCCACCAACCAAAATGGCTTTTCCATCTCTCATATCAAAACCATTTCCAAGTGGTCCAATAATTTGAATCTCATCACCTTCCTGGTAAGTAGACATTATCTTTGTTCCACCACCCACTACACGGTAGACGATTCGAAGTGAATCATCCTTCACCTCACAAATACTGATAGGTCTTGGAAGTAGTTTTGAATCATCATTTACATACACATCGATAAACTGACCAGGCTTTGCTTCCTTTGCCGCAGTAGTCTCTATCCACATGCTGTAAATTCCATCTGCTATTTTATTTTGACTTAAAATTTTTGCAGTTTCTTTTTTCATCTTAATTTACTTTCTCAACTTCTTTGTTGCTCTCGCTAATAATATAGTGTGGACGCTCTTTCACTTCCACGTATGTCTTCGACAAATACTGTCCAATAATACCGATACAAAACATCTGCACACCGCTTAGGAATACGATGATACAAACGAGTGATGGCCAACCTGAAACTGGATCTCCCCAGATAAACTTTCTAATCATAATGAATATGATTGCTAGGAAAGCTATGAATGTAAATACTAATCCGAATATAGAAGCAATCTGCAAAGGAGCGTTTGTAAAGTTTACTATTCCATCGATAGAGTATTTAAACAAACTCCAAAAACTCCATTTTGTCTCACCTGCCACGCGCTCTGCGTTTTCAAATTCTATCCACTTTGTTCTGTATCCAATCCAACCAAAGATACCTTTTGAGAATCTGTTTCTCTCGCCCATCTTCACAATGGCTTCAACCATATCTTTTGTCATTAGTCTAAAGTCTCTTGCGCCATCAGCTATATCAGCATCTGACCATCTATTAATCAACTTATAAAATCTTCTAGCGAAGAATGAACGAATCTTTGGTTCGCCTTTTCTGTTAACACGTCTAGTTGCAACACTGTCGTACTCTCCACTCTCTAAGTAAGTTACCATCTCAGGCAAAAGTGAAGGTGGATCTTGCAAATCGGCATCCATTATTGCCACGTAATCTCCAGTAGCGTTGCAAAGACCTGCATACATTGCAGCTTCTTTGCCGAAGTTTCTTGAGAAAGAAATGTATGTAGTCTTGCTGTCGAATGCAGCTAGTTCCTTTAGGCGTTCTAACGTCTTATCCTTTGAGCCATCATCTACAAAGATGTACTCAAAGTCAAAGTAAGGCATCTCACCAGCTGTCTTTTCAAGCTCTTTGTACAAATATTTAAGACTTTCTTCCTCGTTGTAACATGGAATTACTAAAGAAATTTTCTTCATAACTCTCTCCTAAAAAATAGTTTTGATATCCTCTATCATATTGATTGTGGCCTGACGAGAAGCATCTGCAAATGACTCTTCATCAAAACCTTCTAAGTTTTTGTATGCACAAATGATTCCTCTAGATGAGTTTACAATGGCTCCCAAACCGTCCTCGTTAAAGAATGGCTTTAAGTCCGCTGCTGTTCCACCCTGCGCACCGTAACCTGGCACTAAGATGTAACTCTTTGGCATAACTTTGCGAAGCACTTCGCCCATCTCTGGATATGTAGCTCCAACCACTGCACCAATGTAGCTGTAATCATCGCCCATACAGTCTTTGCCCCACTCATCTACCTTCTGTCCAACCATCTCGTAAAGTGGCTTTCCATTTATTTCTTGATCTTGGAACTCTCCGCTAGAAGGATTTGAAGTCTTAACCAAAATGAAGAGTCCCTTCTTCTCTTCCTTGCAGACATCGATAAACGGATTAATTCCATCTGAACCAAGATAAGGGTTAACTGTCACAAAGTCCTCGTCAAAAGGTGCAAACTCTGCACTTCCAACTTTAATCTTTCCAATATGAGCTGTAGCATAAGCCTTTGATGTAGAACCAATGTCTCCACGCTTTGCATCGCCTATCACAACCATATCTTTTGACTTTGCATAGTCTACTGTCTTTTTAAAAGCTACAAGCCCAGGAATTCCAAACTGCTCATACATAGCAATCTGTGGTTTAACCGCTGGTGCTATATCATAAATTGCATCGATAATTCCTTTGTTGTATTCAAAGATAGCATCGCCCACTGCTTCCAAAGTCTCGCCGTATTTTTCAATTGATGCCTTCATAATGTGACTTGGAACGTACTCATACATTGGATCAAGTCCAACCACGATAGGCGCTTCCATCTTTTTAATTTTACTTACTAATTTGTTAATCATTATAAACAATCTCTCCATCTAAAATTGTGTATTTAACTTTTCCAAAAAGTTTATATCCATCAAAAGGTGTGTTCTTACCCTTCGACTCAAAATCATTTTTATCTACAGTGTATTCTTCGTCTGCGTCAAAGATAGTGATGTCTGCTACACTTCCCTCTTTCAAAGTTCCCTTATCAATACCAAGAATCTTTGCTGGGTTGTAACTCATCTTTTCAATCATCTGTTTTAAAGTGATATATCCTGGCTTAACAAGTTTTGTGACTGTAAGTCCAACAGATGTCTCAAGTCCCACGATACCAAACGGTGAACCTTCAAAGCCCTTACTCTTTTCCTCTTCACTGTGTGGTGCATGGTCTGTTGAAATAACTTCTAAGATATCTTCTGATAAACCTCTTACTAATGCATCTCTATCCTCTGCTGTTCTTAGAGGTGGATTCATTTTGAAGTTTGCATCGTTACTTGGAATATCATCTGTAGTTAGTGTGAAGTGATGTGGACAAACCTCACCAGACACTTTCACACCCTTTGCCTTTGCCACCTTAAGCATCTCCACAGAATCTTTTGTAGAACAATGGCAAAGATGAAGTGTTGTTCCTAATTTTTCTGCTAGGTTGATATCACGCTGAGCGATAATATCTTCCACTTCATTTGTGATTCCCTTTAGGCCAAGCTTCCCTGCATTTGAATCTGCATTCATCACTCCGCCTTTAACTAGATTTATTTCTTCGCAATGTGCTAGCACTGGAACATTTAGTTCTGCTGCTTTTTCCATTGCTTTCGCATAAACGTCTTCATCCATCACAGACTTTCCATCTTCACTTATTGCGCAGATGCCTGCTGCTTTAAGCGTAGCAATGTCTGTAATTTCTTCTCCCTTCATGCCCTTTGTTACAGCACCTACTGGGAGTACATTTGTATATTTTTCTTCTGAAGCTTTGTCGATAATATATTTAACTGTCTCTTCAGAATCTATAACTGGATTAGTGTTTGGCATACAGCACACAGTAGTGAATCCACCTTTGGCTGCCGCCTTTGAACCAGTCTTAATATCTTCTTTATGTGTCTGACCTGGATCTCTAAAATGCACATGCATATCAATAAGCCCAGGTGCTACTACTAATCCTGATGCATCAATCACTTGGTCAGCATCATCACTAATAGAAGGAGCCACAGTTTTTATTACTCCATCTTCCACTAGCACATCTAACACTGCATCAGTGTTTGTGGCCGGGTCTATTACATTTCCATTTTTGATTAGTAGTTTCATAGTCTTCCTTTATTTCTTTAGTTGATATAGACTAACAATCTTTGAGTCGTTACTTTCTTTGTCGCCGTCGTAAACTAGTTCATATTTTCCACTGTTAATGTAAGGTGCGAACTTTGAAATAGTATCAGCGTTCTCACTCTCATCCACTAACAAGTAATCTGGATTTGCTGGAACCTTGTCCTTGTGTTCTTCATTTAGATATCCAATGTCGTAACACTGAAGGTTCTTTGCCATATGAGGCATAATCCAACCTGTTGTAAATACGCTCTTGTCGTTTGGAACCATGCTTATAGCCTTATCAAACTTCTCCACCTTAGTACTGTTGCTCTGATACATATTCACATAGCGTGGTGCTTTTGGAAGTATTAGTCCCATAAACATAATCGCGCAAATGATAAGTGAACATGTAACTAATTTTTTACCCTTCTTAGGTTTCATATCAGCCACATTCATAATAATTAGATAAATGAATAATGCGATATGTCCAAAGTTATATTGGAATTCAATTTGATGCTGGTAAATATATGTTGTAATCAAACTGACAACTATAATACTTCCAAGCAAAATGTATCTTGAATACTTTCTTCCTGTTGCAAAGATTAGTGCGCCTACTGGCACAAACATCTCAATCAAGTAGCCAATCTTATCCATCTGTACAGTGTCGCCACCGCCTATCACACCTCCATTGTGGTTTGAAATAATCTGAGTGATTACATAACCAGGATTTGTGATGAACACTCTCGCCATCTGAGTAAAGCCGGCCTGTTTGTCGTAGAACATATTGTCATATCTAAAGTCCATTATGCCCAAGCCATAACTGTTTATAACCTTGATTGCGATTACAAAGTAGATTGCTCCCACCAAGATAAAGATTAGTCCTCTTAGTCTGCTCTTTCTTGAAACAATCCAGAATAGTCCTAGTAGCATTACATACATAGCTGCATCTTCTTTGACGAAGAGTGTTAGTAGTAAGAACACTACTGTTAGGATATTCTTCTTTTTCTCAACTGCCCAGATTAACATTAAGATCATAAATGTTAGGAAGCAGTTTTCGTGGAAGTCGTATAGAATTCCACCAACTGTTGCTGGGAACAAAGCATAGATTGCGATTATTGCTAGTGTAACTTTGTTGCTTAATTTATATTGTTTTCCAAGTAGATAAATTGGAAGCACTGGAAGCGCAACCATAATCGCTTGGATTACTGCCACTGTTTCTGGTTTAGAAAATACAAAGTAAATTGGTAGTGCAATGTAGAATATTGGTGAGAAGTGAACTGCAAAGTGTGATAGTTCGTAGCCTCTCTCCACTACTGTCTTAAACACGCCAGTTTGCTTCATATACTCGAAGCCCTGTGCAAAAATTCCATAGTCAAATGTTGGTGCAGTGTATGCTTTAAACTTAAACACACCGATAACTGCTGTAAGTACTAGTAAAAATACTCCAATAACTGCGGTGAAGATTTTTAACGATCTGTCACTGACTTTGATTTTTGCTGTTACTTCGAAGATATCATCTTTCACATACAAAAATGCTATAACAGCTAATGCTCCAGCTAATGCCAAGAAACAAATCTGTGCAATCGGATTGTTTGATACTGTGTCAAAACTTATTTGACTAGTAAAGTAACCTGCTAGCAAAAAGTAAATCATTACAACTGCAAACATTAAAATCTTGGATAGCGATTTTTTAGTTTTGTAAAGAATGCCTGAAATAATGCCAAAGGCTACAAACAATAAAATCACTTTTACAAGAGATGTATTTTTTACAAACTCAATGTTTGCTAGTTCTTTGAAGGAGCCGGTAAGTATAGCGGTAATGGCAAGTGCAGTTACCACGCTCACTGCTATTCCCTCGTAGATTGATTTCTCATTCTCCAAGTATTTTTTTACAAATTTGTTTTCTTTAAGTTTCATAGGAAATCTCCTTTATTTCCAGAACATCACTGTGTTGTAAACGTCGTAATAGATATCTGGTCTAGTATCAGTGAATCCACTAAATCCAGTACTCATTGTAACTAGTACATTTATAATTATTGTTGCAAGTAATACAACAAAAATTCCAAGTAATGCTTGTCTTAAAACACCTTTCTTTCTAGCCCATCCTTCTATTGCAAAAATAACAAAGACAGATGGGATTACGAATGCCCAACCAAAGTCTAGTGAGTATCTGAATGAT
>CAMVRH010000029.1 GCA_947169835.1 uncultured Lachnospira sp.
TTGAAGCAAGGTACAACAACATCTACTGTGTACATATCACCCTCCGTGCGAGATTCATTTAATCTCATAGTCCCTTAAATTATACTAAAAAATGGGTTCAAATACTAGATAAATAAACATAAAAAAAGAGCATTCTTGCGAATGCTCTTTTTTATATTTTTGTTATTATTTATCTTCTTCCAATTTAGCCTTTTTCATAGCACGAACTTGAAGTGGCAATCCGAACAACTGGATGAATCCTTCAGCATCGTGGTGGTCATATAAATCGCCAGTAGTAAATGATGCAAGTGATTCGCTATATAGTGAATATGGAGAAGTAGTACCAGCTTTAATAATGTTTCCTTTGTAAAGTTTGAACTTAACTTCACCAGTAACATTCTCTTGAGTCTTTTCAATGAAAGCCTGCAAAGCTTCACGAAGTGGAGTGAACCATGTTCCCTCATACACAACCTGAGCTAACTTCTCAGCAACAGCTTTCTTGAAGTTCATAGTAGCACGATCAAGTACTAACTCTTCTAACTGGTCGTGTGCTTCCATTAGGATAGTTCCACCTGGAGTTTCATAAACGCCACGAGACTTCATACCTACTACACGGTTTTCGACGATATCGATAATACCAATTCCGTGCTTACCGCCTAGCTCGTTTAGTTTTCTGATAATATCAGCAACCTTCATCTTCTCGCCGTTAACAGAAGTAGGAACACCCTTTTCGAAAGTCATTGTTACGTATTCACCTTCCTCTGGAGCTTTCTCTGGAGAAACACCAAGAACAAGTAGGTGATCGTAGTTTGGCTCGTTTGCTGGATCTTCTAATTCCAAACCTTCGTGGCTGATGTGCCATAGGTTACGGTCACGGCTGTAACTTTGGTCTGCGTTAAATGGAAGATCAATTCCATGTGCCTTACAATATTCAATCTCTGACTCACGAGAATCCATATCCCACTTGTCATCTCTCCAAGCAGCGATAATCTTAATGTCTGGAGCCAAAGCCTTAATTCCTAATTCAAAACGAATCTGGTCGTTTCCTTTACCAGTAGCACCGTGGCAGATAGCAGTAGCGCCTTCTTTTCTAGCAACTTCAACTAGCTTTGCAGCGATACCAGGTCTAGCCATTGATGTACCTAGTAAATATTTATTCTCATATACTGAGCCAGCCTGTACACAAGGCATTATATAGTTCTCGGCAAAGTCATCTGTGATATCTTCTATATAAAGTTTAGAAGCACCAGAATATTTTGCTCTCTCTTCAAGACCATCTAATTCCTCTTCCTGTCCACAGTCTATGCAACAGCATATAACTTCGTAATCATAGTTTTCCTTTAGCCAAGGGATGATAGCAGTAGTATCAAGTCCTCCTGAATAAGCTAATACAACTTTTTCTTTAGCCATTTTTCTTTCCTCCATAAAATGTTTTTCTTACAACGGGAATTAATATACAACAATTATGCATAAAATGCAAGTAAAAAATGAATATTTTTGTATATTATTCATAAATTATGCATATTTTATGCAAAAACCTTGCATATTATACATAAATAGTGTATAATTCTCGCAGTTGTGTTCTTATATAGAAGAAAGTTCTTCTTGTATATAGAAGAAAAATAGTTTATTCTTTGACGAGGACACATAGGAGGTTACTATGATTAAAGTAGGTATTATTGGCTCAACTGGTTACGCAGGAGCCGAGATTGTAAAGTTAATACAGAATCATCCAGAAGCGGAAGTAGTATGGTTTGGCTCAAAGTCATTTGAGGGTGAACCTTTTGCTAGCGTGTATAGAAATATGTTCGAGCTAGTGGATGAGAAATGCCTAGGTGATAATATCGATGAGCTTGCTGACAAGGTGGATGTTATTTTTACAGCTACACCTCAGGGACTTTGCTCAAAGATTATAAATGAAGATGTTTTAAGTAAGACTAAGGTTATTGATCTTAGCGCTGACTTTAGAATAAAAGATGTTGATATTTACGAGAAGTGGTATGGCATCAAACATGAAAGTCCAGAGTTTATAGACGAGGCAGTCTATGGGCTTTGCGAGATTAACCGTGACAAGACAAAGGATGCACGCCTTATTGCAAACCCTGGTTGTTACACAACTTGCAGTATCCTTTCTATTTATCCGTTGGTAAAAGAGGGATTGATTGATCCTAAATCTATTATCGTGGATGCTAAGTCAGGAACTACTGGAGCAGGACGTGGCGCGAAGGTTGCAAACTTGTTCTGCGAGGTAAACGAAAACATAAAAGCTTACGGTGTTACAACACATCGTCACACACCAGAGATAGAAGAACAGCTAAGTTACGCAGCAGATGAGGATGTTGTTATAAACTTCACTCCACACTTAGTTCCAATGCAAAGAGGAATTTTAGTAACAGCTTATGCGAACCTAACAAAGGATGTTACATACGATGAAGTTAAAGCTGTTTATGATAAATACTACAAAGATGAGAAATTCATCCGAGTGCTTAACAAAGACCTTTGCCCAGAGACACGTTTTGTGGCAAACAGTAACTACACAGATATTAACTTCAAGATAGATGAGCGAACAGGAAGAATAGTTATGATGGGTGCGCTTGATAACTTGGTAAAGGGAGCAGCAGGACAAGCGGTTCAGAATATGAATATAATGTTTGGATTACCTGAAGAAACAGGAATTGATTTAGTTCCAAGCAGCGTGTAAAGGAATAAGATATGCATTTTAAAACAGAAGGTGGCGTGACAGCTCCGCTAGGCTTTGCGGCTATGGGAGTACACGCTGGAATAAAAAAAGAAAAAACAGATATGGCTATGATAAAGAGCCATGTGCCAGCGGTAGCAGCAGGTACATTTACTACAAACGTAGTTAAGGCTGCGCCAGTTTTGTTTGATCAAAAGCAGATTTATGAAAATGAATTTGCTCAGGTCATCGTTTGTAACAGTGGTGTTGCAAATGCCTGCACCGGCAAAGAAGGAATGGATTACTGCGAACAGACAGCTAAGATGGTGGCAGAAAACTTGCAGGTAGATGAGAACGAAGTTTTAGTTACATCTACAGGTGTTATTGGTCAGCAACTTCCGATGGACAAGATAGAGGCAGGAATTCAAATGCTTTCTCTAACACTTGACCAGTCAGAAGACGGTGGACATTTGGCGGCAGAAGCTATTATGACTACTGACACTAAGCCAAAAGAAGTGGCATACGAATTTAGAGTAGCTGGAAAGCAGTGTAAGATTGGTGGTATGTGCAAAGGATCAGGAATGATTCATCCAAATATGTGTACAATGCTTTCGTTCTTAACTACTGATGTTAAGATTTCAAAAGAACTTTTATACGAAGCACTAAGTGATAGCGTGAAAGATTCTTACAATATGATTTCAGTAGATGGTGATACATCAACTAACGATACAGTTTTAATTCTTGCTAACGGTTTGGCAGAAAACAAAGAGATTACTGAAAAAGATGCCGATTACGAAGAGTTCGTAAACGCACTACAAGCAGTAAATAAAGATCTTAGCAAAATGATAGCGGGAGATGGCGAAGGTGCAACAGCACTATTTGAAGTAAAGGTAAGACATGCAGATACAAAAGAAAATGCTGTTAAACTTGCAAAGTCGGTTGTTTCATCTTCTTTGACGAAGGCAGCTATTTGCGGACACGATGCTAACTGGGGAAGAATTATGTGTGCACTAGGTTATGCCGGTGTGGACTTTGACCCAGAAAAAATAGATATAGTATTTACTAGCAAGGCTGGACAGATAATTATAGTAGAAAACGGCATAGCTACTGACTACAGCGAAGAGAAAGCAACTGAGATTTTATCAGAGGATGCGGTAACAGTAACATGCGATATGAAGATGGGCGATGCAAAAGCAACAGCTTGGGGATGTGATTTGACGCACGAGTATGTGAGCATCAACGCCGATTATAGAAGTTAAAACCTTTGGAGGAATAGACAAATGATAATGAAGGGCAACAAAGATATAAAAATGGATAAGTTGATTGAGAAGGCAGACGTCCTAATAGAGGCGCTACCTTACATTCAGCGATTCAATAGAAAAATTATCGTTGTTAAATACGGTGGAAGTGCAATGCTAGATGAGGATTTCATGACAAATGTAATCCAGGACGTTACACTTCTTAAACTAGTTGGTTTCAAACCTATCATCGTGCACGGTGGTGGAAAGGCTATCAGTAAACACATCGATAAGATGGGCATGGAGACTGAGTTTGTAAACGGCCTTCGCGTGACCGACGAAGAAACACTAGAAGCAGCAGAGATGGTTCTTAATAAAGTAAACAAACAGCTTGTTCAGATGGTTGAAAAGTTGGGCGTTCGTGCCATTGGTATCAGTGGTAAAGACGGAAACCTTCTAAGCGTTGAGAAGAAACTTTCCCACGGCGAAGACATCGGATATGTGGGAACTGTTAAGTCTGTTTCTACAGAGATCTTGCTTGATTTGATAGAGAAGGACTTCTTGCCAATCGTTTGTCCAATAGGACTAGATGACGAGTTCGAGGCATATAATATAAATGCAGATGATGCAGCATCAGCTATAGCAGAAGCGGTAAAGGCTGAGAAGTTGGCATTCCTCACAGATACTGAAGGTGTTTTAATGGATGCCGAAGATCACGACTCTGTTATTTCGGAGATGACTATTTCCGAGGCAAAGGACTTGATTAAAGACGGAACAATCTCAGGCGGAATGATTCCAAAAATCAAGAACTGTATTGAGGCGATTGAAAACGGAGTATCTCGTGTCCATATATTGGACGGAAGAATTCCACACTGTATCTTACTAGAGATTTTCACAAACAAGGGTATTGGTACAGCGTTGCTTCGCGACGAGGATGAGAAGTTCTACAAAGAACAAGAGATGAAGGAAAAATAAATGAGTTATATAGAAAAGTCGGAACAAAACTTAATACACACATACAACCGTTTCCCTGTTGTCTTTGAAAAGGGCGAGGGTGTGTTTTTGTACGATGAAAATGGAAAAGAGTACTTGGACTTTGCATCGGGCATCGGTGTTTGTTCGCTTGGTTATGGAAATGAAAAATTAAACAATGCTATAAAAGAGCAGACTGATTTGCTACTTCACACATCAAATCTTTTCTATAATAAGCCAGTGGCAGATGCAGCCCAAAAGCTAGTGAAGGCTACAGGTCTTAAGAAGGCATTCTTTACAAACAGTGGAGCAGAGGCTATAGAGGGTGCGCTTAAAGTAGCAAAGCGATATGCATACGATAAGAGCGCGGCAAAGGAAAATGACGATTTTAGTGAAGGCTATGAAGTGATTGCGATGAACAATTCATTTCACGGTCGTACAAAAGGTGCGCTAGAGATAACTGGAACTGATAGTTATCGTAAGCCTTTTGGACCAGACATAGATGATGTTAAGTTTGCGGAGTTTAACAACCTAGATAGTGTAAAAGAACTAGTGACTGATAAGACTTGCGCTATCGTGGTTGAGTGCGTACAAGGTGAAGGTGGAGTGACACCTGCCGATGAAGATTTCATAAAAGGAATCCGCGCGCTTTGCGATGAAAAAGACATCATCATGATTTGCGATGAAATCCAGTGTGGAATGGGTAGAACTGGAAAGATGTTTGCCTATGAGCACTACGAAGTAAAACCAGACGTTGTAACCTGTGCTAAGGCACTAGGTTGCGGTGTGCCTGTTGGTGCATTTGTCTGTGGTGAAAAGTGTATGGACACTTTGGTGCCAGGAGATCACGGAACTACATACGGTGGAAATCCACTTGTGACTGCTGTAGTTAGCAAAGTGTTTGACATATATGAAGAAGACCTTGTGGTAGAGCACGCCAAAGTAATGGGCGACTACTTAACAGAGGAGTTAGAGAAGATTGCATTCGAGTTCAACTCAGTTGTAAAACGAAAAGGAATGGGTCTAATGCAGGGCTTAGAACTACGTGTTCCAGTGGGTGATATCGTAAATGAAGCACTCGAAAATGGACTAGTTGTAATAAGCGCTGGGGGCAATGTTTTGCGTATGCTTCCACCTTTAATAATTGGACAAAAAAATGTAGATTTTGCACTTGATATTTTGCGTAAAATTTTATAAATTATAAGTTGATTATTTAATGAAAAATTGGAGATATATAAATAGTGACAAGCGGGGAAAGAAAGAAAAAACTGAAGATTAAAATTATTGTGATAGTAAGTGCAGTGGTAGTGGCATTTGTCGCTGCGCTTATTTTGTTGTCTGTATTTGGCCGCGTCAAAGTAAATGGAGTTTATCTAAGTAATAAACATATAAAGAGAGACTTCGAAAACAAAATAATGTCTACTCATACAGTCTTTGTCGAGGACAAATATAACAAGTTCACAAAGTTTAAATATAATATTAAACCAATTGAAAATAGAAATATTTTTACAAAAGCAATCGACACTGTTACTGGCAGAAATAACAATGTGAAGATCACTTATGATGTCGATGTTAAGGGCATTAAGAAGACTTTAAAAAAGGACAATAAGAGAAACAAAAAGCCTAAGAATGCAAAGATAGTTAAAGGCGAAAAACTATACAAGATTAGACCGGCTAAGCTTGGTACAAAAGTAAATATCAAAGGTCTTGTAAAGAGCTTGAAAAACCACGCAGAAAACATTTCTGTATATGACTATCTAGAACAGCCAAAGATTTTAGATGAAGATTTGGAACCTACTTTGAAGAAGCTAAATAAACCTTTGAAGTGGCATATTGCATATAAAAACGGTGCGGAGATTAGACATAACTTTGACACTGTAAAGTTGGTTAAAGGTAAAGTGAAAGTAGATGAGACACAGATGAGAAAGATCATCTACAAAGCACTTGCAACATACGACACTATCGGTGGCGTGTGGGAGTTTAAAGACCACAAGGGTAAGAAACAAAAAGTTAAAGGTGGAACTTGGGGTTCTACTGTAGACTATGAGCGTGAGATGCCATATATTGAAAAGGCTTATAAAAAGAAGAAGAGTCACGACAACAGAAAACCTTATCTTCTAAGAGAATCGCCAAAGCATTATTCTAAAATTAAGATTGAGGTTAGCATCCCTAAACAGCATATGTGGATGTACAAGGGTAAGAAGATTATTATGCAGTCAGATGTTGTAACAGGCTTACCTAATCCAAAGAAGAAAAGACAGACACCAGTTGGTGTATTCTATATATCAGAGAGAAAACCTGGAAAGTATTTGAAGGGTAGAGGATATAAGACTTGGGTTGATTATTGGATGAGACTTACTCCAACCGGAGTAGGCTTCCATGATGCACCTTGGCAGCCAAGATTTGGTGGCAACAGATATGTGGTCGGTGGTTCACACGGCTGTATTAACCTACCACCAGCATTCGCTAAAAAACTATACGATAAAACAGAGTCAGGAATGACTACTTTTATACACTAAAAAAATCGGCACCAGTGCCGGTTTTTTTAATTTATAAACTCAATTCTTAATATTATTAATTGAAATGAAAACTCTAAATTGATATTATATTACACGTGGGAAAAATCGAAAGGAAGTGGGCTAGATGAAGAAAATAGGTTTTGATAATGAGCTGTATATCAAGAAACAAAAACAGCATATCTTAGAGAGAATCGAGAATGCTAATGGTAAGTTATATCTTGAGTTTGGTGGCAAACTCTTTGATGATTACCATGCATCAAGAGTTCTACCAGGATTTGATGTAAATGCAAAAATTAAACTTTTGCATGAACTTAAAGACCAAGCAGAAATTATATTTGTAATCTCTGCGGGCGATATTGAAAAGACAAAGATGAGAGCAGACCTTGGTATCACTTATGATATGGATGTTCTTAGATTAATTGACAATATCACTAAACTTGGTATCGAAGTAAACAGTGTAGTAATCACTAAGTACACTGGCCAAGTGGCAGCTGATGCATTCAGCGCAAAACTTGATCAACACGGAATCAAAAACTATTTCCACAAGCCTATTAAAGGATATCCAGTAGATATCGATTATATATGTAGTGAAGAGGGATTTGGAGCAAACCCTTATGTAGAGACTACAAAACCATTAGTAGTGGTAACTGCTCCAGGACCAGGTAGCGGAAAGTTAGCTACTTGTTTGTCTCAAGTTTATCATGAGAACACTCGTGGTATTCCAACAGGCTACGCTAAATTCGAGACATTCCCTATTTGGAATGTACCACTAAAACATCCAGTTAACCTAGCATACGAAGCAGCTACAGCAGACTTAGATGACGTTAACATGATTGACCCATTCCACTTAGAAGCATACGGAGAAACTACAGTCAACTATAATAGAGACGTAGAAGCTTTCCCAATTGTTCAGAGTACTTTGGCGAAGATTTCTAATGAGAACTTTGACTATAAGAGCCCAACAGACATGGGTGTAAACATGGCAGGTTACGCTATAGTGGATGATGATGTAGTGAGAGATGCATCAGAGCAAGAAATAATAAGAAGATTCTTCGCAACAAAATGCGATTACAGAAAAGGTAAAGAAAAGAAGAGCGCGGTTGATAAGATCAAACGTATTATGCAGGAGCTTAATATTTCACCTGACGATAGAAAGGTGGTTAATATTGCTCTAGCAAGAGAGGAAGAGACTGGTGTGCCAGCAGCAGCTATCGAGCTAGAAGATGGCAGAGTTATAACAGGTAAAGCCAGCGAGCTTATGAGTGCTTCTTCATCAGTTGTACTTAATGCAATTAAAGCGATTATGGGTATAGATGATGACTTAACACTTCTAACTCCAATCATTCTAGAACCAATTCTAGCAATGAAGACAGAAATCCTTGGAAGTAGAAGTACAATTCTAAACCTAGACGCAGTGCTTACTGCCCTTTCAGTATCAGGAGCCACAAACTCCCTAGCCATAAAAGCAATGGAAGGCCTAGAGAAGTTACGCGACCTAGAATTCCACTCAACTCAAATGCTCGACTCAAGCGATGAGTCAGTACTTAGACAACTAGGCTTGCGTGTAACCTGCGAACCAATTTACCCATCAAAAGATTTATTCTTTTAGAGAATACTATATAAATTAAATAGCAAACAAGAAAACGATGTTGTG
>CAMVRH010000030.1 GCA_947169835.1 uncultured Lachnospira sp.
AAGACAGTGACAGTTAATGTTAAAGTTAAATAGTTAATTGTTTTAAATAATTTTTATCTATAAAAAATGGTCTAAAAATGACAAGGGAACCAATTAAAATAGTTTGTTCCCTTGTCATTTTTTTGCTCTTAGTTAAATTAAAAAAGCACTAGACAAAACATTTAATCTTTGTTAAAATTATAACAATCGTGGGCTTGTTATGCCTTTCTACTATAAAGTAGGAAAAATAATTTACAAATTTTCATGACAAAAATGGAGGAAAAGTATTATGTCAAAGAAAGTAGTTTTAGCAGGTGCATGTCGTACAGCTATCGGTAAAATGGGTGGCGGACTTAGCACAACACCAGCTGCAAAGCTTGGTTCTATTGTAATAGAAGAAGCACTAAAGAGAGCTGGCGTACCAAAGGATGCAGTTGATCACGTATACATGGGTTGCGTTATTCAGGCAGCTCAGGGACAGAACGTTGCTCGTCAGGCATCAATTAACGCAGGTCTTCCTATTGAGACTCCTGCAGTTACAATCAACGTAGTTTGTGGTTCAGGTCTAGATGCTGTTAACCAGGCTGCACAGATGATTAAAGCTGGCGATGCAGATATCGTTGTTGCTGGTGGTATGGAGAATATGTCAATGGCACCATACGCACTTACAAAAGCACGTTTCGGTTACAGAATGAACAATTCAACAATGATCGACACAATGGTAAACGACGCTTTGACAGATGCATTTAATCAATATCATATGATGATCACTGCTGAAAACGTAGCAGAGCAGTGGAATCTAACTAGAGAAGAACTAGATGAGTTCTCAGCAAACTCACAGCAGAAATGCGAGAAGGCTATGAACGAAGGTAAGTTCAAAGACGAAATCGTTCCTGTTGAAGTTAAGCAGAGAAAGCAGACAGTAGTAGTTGATACAGACGAAGGACCAAGAGCTGGTTCTACAGTAGAAACACTTGCAGGCTTGAAATGCTGTTCAGGTAAAGAGGGCGGTGTTGTTACTGCTGGTAACGCTTCAGGTATCAACGACGGTGCTGCAGCTGTTGTAGTTATGAGCGAAGAGAAGGCTCAGGAACTTGGAGTTACTCCAATGGCTACATTCGTAGGCGGAGCACTTGGTGGTGTAGCACCAGAGATTATGGGTGTTGGACCAATCGCTGCTACAAACAAAGTAATGGAAAAGACAGGTTTAACTGTTGATGATATGGACCTTATCGAAGCTAACGAAGCTTTCGCTGCACAGTCAGTTGCTGTAGCAAAAGACCTTAACTTCGACATGGACAAAGTAAACGTAAACGGTGGTGCGATCGCACTTGGTCACCCAGTTGGTGCATCAGGATGTCGTATCCTTGTAACTCTACTTCACGAGATGCAAAAGAGAGACGCTAAGAAGGGTCTTGCTACACTTTGTATCGGTGGTGGTATGGGTTGTGCCACAATCGTTGAAAGAGACTAATTAAAAAAGCAATAAACCACAGTGGGAGACTACTGTGGTTTTATGGCGTTTTATAGGATGTAAAATTGCCAATAAATTAAGAGGAGATTGAAATGGAATTCATTAAATTTGAAAAAGAAGATTATATTGGAATCATTACAATTAATCGTCCACAGGCTTTGAACGCTCTTAACTCTCAGGTGCTTGATGAACTAAACGAAGTACTTGATAGTGTAGATTTAAACGAGACAAGAGCACTTATCCTAACTGGTGAAGGAGACAAGTCATTTGTCGCAGGTGCTGATATCGGAGAAATGTCTACACTTACAAAGGCAGAGGGAGAAGCCTTCGGCAAAAAGGGTAATGATGTATTTAGAAAGTTGGAAACTCTTGAGATTCCAGTAATCGCTGCTATCAATGGTTTTGCATTGGGTGGCGGATGCGAAATCTCAATGAGCTGTGATATAAGAATCTGTTCAGAGAATGCTATCTTTGGTCAGCCAGAAGTTGGTCTAGGAATCACACCTGGTTTTGGTGGAACACAGAGACTTGCTAGACTAGTTGGTCCAGGAATGGCTAAGCAGATGATTTACACAGGCAGAAATATCAAGGCTGATGAGGCTTACAGAATTGGTCTTGTAAATGCAGTTTATCCACAAGAAGAACTTATGGCTGCTGCAAAGAAAATGGCAAGTGGTATCGCTATGCAGGCACCTATTGCTGTTAGAGCTTGTAAGAAGGCTATTAACGATGGTTTAGATGTAGATATGGATCAAGCAATCGTTATCGAAGAGAAACTATTTGGAAGTTGTTTCGAGACTGAAGATCAAAAAGCAGGAATGGGTAACTTCCTAGAAAAAGATAAGGAAAAGAAACTTAAAGTAGTTCCTTTCCAAAACAAGTAATTAAACGGAGGAAAATGAAATGAAAGTAGGAGTAATTGGCGCAGGTGTTATGGGTTCAGGTATTGCTCAGGCATTTGCAATGACAGATGGTTATGAAGTTTATCTTTGCGACATCAAGCAGGAGTTTGCTGATGGCGGTAAAGCAAAGATTGAAAAGAACATCAATTTCTTAGTTGGTAAAGAAAAGATTACAGCTGAGAAAGGTGAAGAGATTTTAGGTAAAATCACAACAGGTCTTAAAGATATCTGTACAGATGCTGAACTTATTATCGAGGTAGCACCTGAAAATATGGAAATCAAAAAGACAACATTCAAAGAGTTGATGGACATCGTTCCAGCTGACTGCATCTTTGCATCAAACACATCATCTCTTTCAATCACAAAGATTGGCGAAGGATTAGACAGACCTATGGTAGGTATGCACTTCTTCAACCCAGCTGACAGAATGAAGTTAGTAGAAGTTATCGCTGGTGAAAACACACCTGATGACTTAGTAGAAAAGATTATCGAGATTTCTAAAGAAATCGGAAAGACACCTGTAAAGGTTAAGGAAGCTCCTGGTTTCGTTGTAAATAGAATTCTTATCCCAATGATTAACGAAGGTATTGGAGTATTCGAAGCAGGCACAGCTACAGCTGAAGATATCGACACAGCTATGCAGCTAGGTGCTTCACATCCAATGGGACCTTTGGCTTTGGGTGATTTGATTGGACTAGACGTTTGTCTTGCAATTATGGAAGTACTTCACACAGAAACTGGTGATGACAAGTATGCACCAGCACCACTTCTAAAGAAGATGGTAGAAGAAGGAAACCTAGGTAGAAAAACTGGTAAAGGTTTCTACGACTACAGTAAATAATTAACGACTTAAAGTTGTTTTTTATAAAGTATAAAGTATTTATGGAGGAAAAGTATTATGGATTTTACTTTGAGCGAAAAGCATAAAATGGCGCAGACTCTATTCAGAGACTTCGCTGAAAATGAAGTAAGAGATCTCGCTCAGGAAGTCGACGAAGAAGAAAGATTTCCAAAAGAGACAGTTGAGAAAATGTCCAAGTACGGTTTCATGGGAATTCCAATTCCTAAGGAATACGGCGGACAGGGTTGTGACATTCTTACATACGCTATGTGCGTAGAAGAGTTGTCAAAGGTTTGTGGTACTACAGGCGTTATCGTTTCTGCACACACATCACTTTGTGCAGATCCAATTATGAGCTTTGGTACTGAAGATCAGAAAAAGAAATATTTGCCAGATCTTGCATCAGGTAAAAAGATTGGTGCTTTTGGTCTTACTGAGCCAGGTGCTGGTACAGACGCACAGGGACAGCAGACAAAGGCAGTATTAGACGAAGAGACTCACGAATGGGTTCTTAACGGTTCTAAGTGTTTCATCACAAACGGTAAGGAAGCTGACGTTTATATCGTTATCGCTGTTACTGGTAAAGTTGAGAAGCGCGGTAGAATGATGAAAGAAATTTCTGCATTTATCGTAGACAAAGATGCTCCAGGATTTACATTTGGTACAAAAGAAAAGAAGATGGGTATCAGAGGTTCATCAACATACGAGCTAATCTTTGAAGACTGCAGAATTCCAGAAGAAAACATCCTAGGCAAAAAGGGTCAAGGATTTAAGATTGCTATGCACACACTTGACGGTGGACGTATCGGTATCGCAGCACAGGCTCTAGGTCTTGCTGAAGGTGCACTAGAAAGAACTGTTGAGTATGTTAAGGAAAGAAAACAGTTCGGTAGAGCTATCGGCGCTTTCCAGAACACACAGTTCCAGCTAGCTGATATGGCTACAAAGGTTGAATGTGCTAAGTTATTAGTTTACAAGGCAGCACTTAAGAAAGATGAATACCAGAAAGATGGTAAGACATCATATTCAGTAGAAGCTGCTCAGGCTAAACTATGTGCTGCAGAAGTTGCTATGGAAGTAACAACTAAGGCAGTTCAGTTACACGGTGGTTATGGTTACATTAGAGAATACGATATTGAGCGTATGATGAGAGATGCTAAGATTACAGAGATCTACGAAGGAACATCAGAAGTTCAAAGAATGGTAATCTCAGCAAATCTATTAAAGTAAGGAGGAACTCAAGATGAAAGTTATAGTTTGTATTAAGCAAGTACCTGATACAAAGGGTGGCGTTGAGTTCAATCCTGATGGTACGTTAAACAGAGCGGCAATGCTTGCTATTATGAATCCAGATGATAAGGCAGGTTTAGAGGCAGCTCTTAGATTAAAAGATGAGTATGATGCGGAAGTAACAGTTCTTACAATGGGTCTTCCAAAGGCTGCAGAGGTTCTTCGTGAAGCTTTGGCTATGGGAGCAGATAAGGGCGTACTAGTAACAGATAGAGTTTTAGGTGGTGCCGACACATGGGCTACATCTACAACAATCGCTGGTGCTATCAGAAACTTAGAGTACGATATCATTATCACAGGTCGTCAGGCTATCGACGGTGACACAGCTCAGGTTGGTCCACAGATAGCAGAGCACTTAGATCTTCCTGTTATTTCATATGCAGAAGATATTAAGATTGACGGTGATGATGTAATCGTTCAGAGACAGTATGAAGACAGATATCACAGCATTAAGGCAAAGACTCCATGTCTAATCACAGCTCTTTCAGAATTGAATGAGCCAAGATATATGACACCAGGTGGAATCTTTGACGCAATGGAACAAGAAATTACTACTTACTCTAGAGCAGAACTTATTGATGTAGAAGACGGAGACCTAGGTCTTAACGGTTCTCCTACAAAGATTGCTAAGGCATCTGATAAAGTTCGTAAGGGCGCTGGAGAAAAAGTAGAACTAGATACACCAGATGAGTCAGTAGACTACATTATGGATAAGCTTTTAACTAAGCACGTAATATAGGGAGGAGAAAGTTATGCAGAATATTAATTTAGAAGATTATAAAGGCGTATTTGTCTTCGCTCAGCAAGTAGATAACGAACTTAGCCCTATCGCATTTGAGTTGCTTGGTGAAGCAGGAAGACTAGCAGAGAATCTTGAAGAGAAAACTGTTACTGCAGTTCTTCTTGGTAAAGATGTAAAAGGTTTAGCTGATGATTTGGCTAAATACGGTGCAGACAGAGTTATCGTAGTAGATGATCCTGCACTAGAAACATATATGACAGAGCCATATGCTCAAGCTCTTACAGCAGTAATCGAAGAGTACAAACCAGAGATTATGCTAGTAGGTGCTACAGCTATCGGTCGTGACTTAGGTCCTACAGTTTCAGCTAGAGTGGCTACAGGTCTTACAGCTGACTGTACACAGTTAGAGATTGGTGACTTCCCACTAGTTGCTATTCCAGGCAAAGAGCAGAAGCACAATCAACTTCTTATGACACGTCCAGCGTTCGGTGGTAACACAATCGCTACTATCGCATGTCCTGACAACCGTCCACAGATGGCTACAGTACGTGCAGGTGTTATGCAGAAGAACGACCCAGATGATAGCAAGAAGGCAGAAGTAGTTGAGTTTAACCCAACTATCGAAAAGAACGATAAGTTCGTAGAGATTCTTGATATCGTTAAGGCTGTATCAGATGTGGAAGACATCATGGACGCTAAGATCTTAGTATCAGGCGGACGTGGAGTTGGCTCACAAGAAAACTTCAGCATTCTTCAGGACTTAGCAGATGCTATTGGCGGAACAGTTTCATGTTCAAGAGCTGTAGTAGATAACGGTTGGATGCCAAAAGACCTTCAGGTAGGTCAGACTGGTAAAACAGTTCGTCCACAGGTTTACTTCGCTATCGGTATCTCAGGTGCTATCCAGCACGTAGCAGGTATGGAAGAAGCTGATATTATAATCGCTATCAACAAAGATCCAGATGCTCCTATCTTCGAGGTGGCAGACTACGGTGTAGTTGGAGATCTTAATAAGATAGTACCAATGCTTACAGAGCAGATTAAAACAGCTATTGCTAACAAATAAAAATACATAATACTTTATAAATAAAAGAGGATTGCACGAAAGTGCAGTCCTTTTTTATGTGATAAAAATATTATCAGCGAATAAAAAATACAATACTTTAATTATTTTGTACACCTAACTTAATCACACTTTAGTGTTACACTAATAAGGTAAAAGTTTGCGATAGCAAACAAGGAACGGCAACAATTAAATAGCGGAGGATATTATTATGACAAAACTAACAAGACGAACTTTATCATTTGTACTAGCTATTGCTTTGGTAGTAACTAGTCTTATCTTTGTGCCATCAAAAGCAAAAGCGGCTACAGCCATCACTTCAATGGAGTATTACGACAATGGAGGGAATGGTCCTACACAAACTAAGACAGGTGTGGCAGGAACTAGCTTTGGTACAGTTATGCCAAAGATAAATGGAGCTGCTTTAACAAAGGATTCTTTTGCACAGTATGAGAGTGATTTGGAATTACAAGTTTCGATGCAAGAGACTACTGGCGGAGAGTATAAAGATATTAATAAAGTAGATTATTTCAAGTTCAATGACACATGGGGCTGGGAATGGCAACAGTGGACAGATACAGTAGGTGGATGGATTCTTTGGATGAAATTACCTGAAACAACAAAAATCAAATTCCACGGCAAAACAAACAATGTAAATTTGGAATACACATGGACATTAAATGTATTGCAACCTACTAGCCTTACTAGCATTTCTACTTCAGAAGGTTCTGTGACAGCAGACTCTACTGGTGGTTCAGCTACACATTGGCATTTATGGACATTTAATGGTGGATCAGCTGTATATGACCAAGTAAAAGATGATATGGACGTACTAGTTGATAACAAAGACGGAAAAGGATTTGTCAAACTTTTAGGAAACGCTGCATCAGGATTTATTTGGGATACAAACTTTGGAATCTATACTGATGGTTCTGGAGGTTTTTGGTTCCAAGGAATAGATCATTCATTCACACTTAGACTTCAAAAGAAAAATGATTCATCTATTCATGCGGATATGGAGGTTACTTTTAACAAGCCTGTTAGGAATAACTGGAATTTAACTCCGTTTGAGGGGACTACCATCAATGCTGGAGAAGATGGATCTTTGGGATTCCCACTTCCAAAGATAGGTGGAACAGAAGCATTAAAATCAGATATCGATTTGTTCACTTACGAAGTAAAAGTGGATGGCAACTGGGTTGCGCTAAATGATATTGCTTCTAGTGGATTTGTATATGAGGGAAGTGGATACAACAGCGCATCTCTTAGCAATCAGTGGGGATACTTTGTCGATCACGTATATGGACTTTGGTTTAAACCAATTCGTCAAGATTATGAAATAAGAATAGGATTCCCTAAGAATGGCGAAGCAGGTGGAGCAATTGACGGAAACTATGTTACTTACCAGTTAAAGGGAAATCCAAGTGCAGAGCCTTCTCTACCAGATGATATGAAAGTGGATTTGACTGTGGATGATACAGATAATTCTGGTGGATATGTTCCTGCTGGATACAAGATGATTTGGAACGATGAGTTTAGCGGAAGTTCGCTTGATACAAGTAAGTGGAACGTAATAGAAGGATATTTATTAGAAGAAGATAATATTGATACATATGGTTGGGGAAATCAGGAGTTAGAGTATTACTCTAAGGACGCAGTTTCTGTAAAAGATGGATTCCTTAATATTCATATGAAGAAAGACAAAAAGACATTCTATGCAAAAAGTGATACAGCTCACGCTAATGGAAGAACAGCAGAGTATCAATCTGGAAAGATCACTACACAGAACAACTTCTCAGTTAAGTATGGACGTGTGGATGTGAGAGCAAAATTCCCTAGTGGAAATGGCATTTGGCCTGCAGTATGGATGCTTCCAAACGACAACCTATATGGTGCTTGGGCATACTCAGGAGAGATTGATATAGCAGAAGGCAGAGGAAGAGTTCCTAACAAAGTATTTGGTGCTATGCACTACGGTGGAGCTTGGCCTGACAATCTAAATACAAGTGATTTGCTAGACATCACTGCTAATGGAAAGAAGAAGACTGACACTACAGATTGGCATGTATACAGTGTGGTTTGGGAAAATGACAATGTTAAAGTTTACTGTGATGGTTTAGCATTCTTCAAATGTACAAAAGAACAGTGGAAATCTAACTCAGATATGGGCAACAGTTATGCACCATTTGACCAGAGATTCTACGCAATTATTAACTTAGCATGTGGCGGTACATTTGATAGTGGAAATAAACCTGGTGATGATTTCACAGGAGCTGACCTTT
>CAMVRH010000031.1 GCA_947169835.1 uncultured Lachnospira sp.
CGTTTGTAATATAGACTTGATCGTTCAATGTGACTTTGCCCTCGTAGAACTTCTGGCGAATGTCTTCCTCTAACTTATCAAGGCCAGTTCCTTCTTTGGCGGAGAAGAGTATAACGTCAAGCCCCGACAAAGATTTTATTTCTTCTATATTAACTGTCATATCAAGATCGGTTTTGTTAACCAAAACAATCGCCTGCTTATCTTTTATAATATCGATAATCTGTCTGTCATTCTCGTCCAAATCTTTTTGACCATCTACCACATATAAAATCAAGTCGGCATCTTCAGCCATTTCTTTTGCTTTCTCTACACCAATCTGCTCAACCTTATCGTCCGACTCGCGAATGCCAGCTGTATCTACTATATTAAGACTAAGGCCGTTGAAGTTAATGTACTCTTCCAAAGTATCACGAGTAGTTCCTTCTATCTCAGTTACGATTGCGCGTTCCTCGCCTAACAACAAGTTGAGAAGAGAAGACTTTCCTGCGTTTGGCTTTCCTAAAATTACAGTCTTTATTCCTTCTTTAGCCACGCGGCCATTATCGAAACTATCGATTAACTTCTTTATTTCCTCTAGTTCTTTTTCTACAGTGTCTTTTATCTTTTCAGAGTATCCGTCAATACTTATATGTTCCGGATCATCCAATGCTGATTCGATAAAAGCAATATGGTAAATGATCTCTGCACGAAGTTCTTTAATCTTGTCTGAAACATTTCCCTTTAATTGTTTCACAGCGCTATCATGCGCAAAATCATTTTTCGCATTAATCAAATCCATCACAGCCTCAGCTTGTGATAAATCCATCTTTCCATTTAAGAAAGCTCGCTTTGTAAACTCACCTGGCTCTGCAGGTCTAGCTCCAGCCTTGATAACCAAGTCTAAGACCTTAGTTAAGATTAGCATTCCTCCATGGCAGTTGATCTCGACAGTGTTTTCTCCTGTAAAGGACTTACCATCTTTCATCACTAAAACTAGAACTTCATCAATTACTTTGTCGCCATCTTTTATACAGCCAAAACTAGCCGTGTGTGTATCCACATCGGCTAGTTTAATATCTTTATATGATTTAAATATTTTGTCGGCTATCTCAATTGCATCTTCGCCGCTTATTCGAATAATTCCAATACCCGAAGCGCCTGGGGCAGTAGAGATAGCTGCTATAGTTTCATAAGTCATTTTCTTATTATTTAAGAACAACTACTACGTGTCTGTATGGCTCTTCGCCCTCAGAGCGAGTAGTGCAGTATTTATCGTTTTGTAGTGCTGAGTGAATGATTCTTCTCTCATAAGGATTCATTGGCTCAAGCGCTACTGGCTTCTTAATTCTCTTAACTTTCTTAGCAATGTTTTTTGCAAGGTTTTCTAGAGTCTGCTGTCTTCTTTCTCTGTAGTTTTCTGTATCAAGTCTAACTCTTGAGAATTTGTCGCCTGACTCTTTGTTTACAATCAAACTTGTAAGATACTGAAGCGAATCAAGTGTCTGTCCACGCTTACCAATCAAAACTCCCATATCGTCACCAACTATATCAATGTTGATTGTCTGCTCATTGTCTTGATCTTCCACGTTTACATCAAGCTTTACTGTAAGTTCCATTGCGTCAAATACTTTGTTTAGAAAGTCTGCTGCAATCTCGTCTACGTCGCCTTTCTTTCTAGCTTTGATGACAGCTGCCTTTTTCCCTAGTCCTAGGAATCCGCTTCCGCCTTCTTCCACAACTTCATAATCTAATTTATCTGATGTGATGCCTAGCTCCTGACAAGCATTAGTAATAGCATCATCTACATTTTTTCCTTCGAAATTTTTGTAATCCATTTTTTTCTCCTCTGTATTATTTATCGTTCTTCTTATTATAGTCGCTTACTAAGTTTGCTTTAGCTGCAAGTGAACCCTGTTTCTTTGCCGCAGCCTCCTTAGCCTTTTGAACTTTAGCTTCTTTTTCAGCTGCGCTCATTCCACCTTCATCTTTAGCCTTAGCTTTGTTCTGAGCTGCATCAATAACATTTTCTCTGTAGATGCCTTTTCTAGCTTTCTTTCTCTCAGCCTTCTTAGCAGCTTTCTTTCTGTTCTCTTCTATAATTGCGTCCATTCCTTTTTTGTCTAGGTACTTGTTGATACATAGCTGCTGTACCATCATAACAAGCGAACCAATACACCAGTAAATACCAATACCTACTGGAAGAATGTAACACATGTAAATTGAAAAGATTGGCATAATGAAGTTCATTATCTTCATTGAGCCACCCATTCCAGGAACATCTGCTGCAGCGTTGTTCTTGTTCATTCTAGTTGTAAGCTGAACGCTGACAAACTGGAATACACCAGATAAAACTGGAAGAGCAATACTTGCAATAATAATGCCAATAGCCTGTCCTTTGATATTTGTAGATGGTGAATCACCAATCAACAAACCGCAGAACTTATTCATTGAACTCATAATATTTGAGTACTGGTTGTGAACATTATCTAGTAAATCTCTTAGCGTATGGTTGTGAGCAAGTGAAAGTGTTTTTCCTGTTGAGCTTGTACCATTCATAGCTGCAATACAGTTGCTAATCTGTCCTTTGCTCAACTGTGCTCCTGATAATTTACCTTTTACATATTCTTTTCCAAGAATAGCTTTTGATCCAAAGTATTCATCTACCTGGCCTGTTGTTAATTTAGTAATGTAATTAACATATGTTCCTCTTACAGATGAGACGTACTTAGGAATATCTCTGATTACTGCATACAAAGCAAAAAGGATAGGCATCTGGATTAATAACTGCAAGCAGCTACCAGTAGGAGAAGTACCATACTTAGCGTATACTTCCTTAATCTCAGCCTGCTGCTTCATTTGTGTCTCTTGATCTTTCTTGCCTTTGTACTTATCTTGGATAGCTTTAATCTCAGGTGACATTATGGCATTAAGCTTTGAGAATTTCTGTTGCTTAACCTGCATTGGAAGCAAGAACATTCTGATTACAATTGTAAATACAATGATACATAGTCCAATGTCATAAAATCCCATATGAGAGAATACAAAGTAGATTCCCTCCATAATGTATCCCATAAGACTAGCTAAACCTTTTACTAATGGGTTGTTATATAAAAACAATTTTTACCTCCTTAAGGAACTGGGTCGTATCCACCCTCGTGCAAAGGATTGCATCTTGCAATTCTTTTAGCTGCCAAAACGCTTCCTTTGAACGGTCCATATTTTTGTATAGCCTCTATTGCATAAGAAGAACACGTAGGTATGTATCTACATTTGCTACGCTTATATGGTGATATTGCTTTTTTGTAAAATTTTATAAATCCGATCAAAAGGAAACTAATTCCTTTTTTTATCATTTTTAAAACTTTCATTTCTTCTATACAAAAAGGTTTATCTTCAAATTTACGTGTTGCAAGATTTTGCTCAACCTTATCTGCAAAACTTGCTACTGATTATCCAGCTCTGCTCGTCCGGTTTTTAATCAGTCTTATATTTTGAATATAAAAACTACCACCTAGTTTTCAGACAAAATACGTGATTGCTTGCCCAAGTGAAGTAGGGCATCTTCAATCTCTTTGTAGGTTTTACCCTTAGCATCGCCTCTTGCGATTACTACCAAATCTAAGCCGTGCTTAAAACTATTCTCATTTAATCTAAAACTTTCACGAATCAATCTTGTTAGGCGATGTCTTACTACGCTATTTCCTACTTTTTTACTTACCTGGATACCTAATCTGTTAACGTCTAATTCGTTTTCTCTGTAGTATAAAATTAAATACTTGTTAGCACATGACTTCTTTTCGTCGAAGACTTTCTTAAAGTCCTCATTCTTTTTCAAAGAATTTTTCATAATACTCCCTCAAAAAGAAAAGGTCACATTTCTTAGAATGCGACCTTAAGCTGATATTTTCTTTCTACCTTTAGCTCTTCTTGAAGCTAGGACTTTACGTCCACCAGCTGTTCTCATTCTTTTTCTAAAACCATGTTCTTTTGATCTCTGTCTTTTCTTTGGTTGAAAAGTCATCTTCATAACAATTTACCTCCTTCATTATTAATAGCAAAACATCTTTACTATATAAATGTAAGAATTCGTAGCTAGTTATCAATTAAACCATACTTTGCTATATTTTTCAATGATTTTTTACTATATATATACATTTTTTTAAGATCAGGTGGCTTCGCCAAAGAATACACTCACCAAAAAGTAGAAGTAATTTATCAAAAATCACATATTTTTTGTGACTTGTTGACATTTTTCAATAAAATACTGGATTTTGGCCAATAATTTACATAATTTTACATAAATTGGTTAAGGTTATATACATTCTGTCAATAAATTGTCAATAAGTTAATAAAAATATGCTTATTTTATCGGATTTTTAACTGATTTTCGTTAATTTATGTCAATAACTCTTAATTTTGGTTATTATTTGCAACCATTTTATGTATACCAGTTACTGTTATTATGTAAATCAAACGGCTGTTTTTTTGTTACTAGTTTCTTCCTATTATAATTATAATATTATTGAAAAAATTGCTATTTTAGTGTATTATATCTATGTGCGAATTTTAACGATATTTCGCATTTTTTTTAGGGAGGGGCTATGTTTGAAGTTTTAAGTGAAAAATGGCCTGAAATTTTAGATTTCTTTAAAAGTGAATATGACGTCTCTGACGTATCTTTTAAAACATGGATTCTTCCACTTGAGATTAAATCAGTGGAGGATGGTTTAGTGACTTTAGTTTTCACTGGACCTAGTGAATCTCAGGGCCTTAAATATATAAACAAAAAGTATCTTTCATTTTTGAAAGTTTCTATTTGTGAGTCACTGGATGAGGATTTAGATTTGCAAATCATTTTGCCAAATGGTGAAATGGATAATTCAATTGCTACTACCAACGAAAGTAAAGCTCAACTACTAGATCGTATTAAAGACTCTAACTTAAGTGAGAAATTTACTTTCGATTCTTTTGTAGTGGGCTCTAATAATAATGCAGCTCAGGTTACTGCTTTGGCGGTGGCTGAATCACCTGGTGAAACTTATAATCCACTCTATATTTACGGTGGTGTTGGTTTAGGTAAGACTCATTTGCTTCAGGCTATTGGTAATTTTGTTTTAGAACAAAATCCAGAGGCTACTGTTCTTTATACATACAGTGAGTCTTTTGTAAATGAAGTAATTGATTTGCTTGCTGGTAAACATACAGTACAGGAAGACATCCAAAGATTTAGAAATAAATATAGAAATGTAGATGTTTTGTTATTAGATGATATTCAATTCTTTTCAAATAAGGATAGATGTCAGGAAGAATTGTTTAACATTTTTAATGACTTACATATGAAACATAAACAAATCGTTATTACATCAGATAAAATTCCAAAGGATATGGAAGGTATTTCTGAGAGATTAATTAACCGTTTTGAAATGGGATTAACTGTTGATATTCAAAATCCAGATTATGAAACAAGAATGGCTATTCTTCTAAATAAAGCTAAACAGGAATCTGGAATTGAAATAGATAATAGTGCACTTGATTACATTGCAAATAATTTTATTTCAAATGTTAGAGAGTTAGAAGGTTCATTTAATAAATTAGTTGCTTATGCAAAAATGAAACCTGGTACTGTTATTGATTTAGATTTCGCTAAAGATATTTTAAAGGATATGATTGATCCAGATAATAAAAAGAATATTACATGCGAATCTATTATTGAAATAGTGGCTGAACATTTTGATTTATCTACTAAGGATTTAATATCTGATAAGAGAAGTGCAGATATTGCATGGCCTCGTCAAATATGTATGTATCTATGTAGATATTTTACTGATGATAAATTGGAAACTATTGCAAAAGCTTTAAATAAGACTCACGGTAATGTTATTTACGGAATAGATAAAGTTAAAAAAGAAATAGAAACTGACCCAAATACTAGAGCAACTGTTGAAGTTTTAAAGAAAAAGGTTGATCCTGAATAAAAAACGTTGTTAATAACTATATCAATAAACTATCAATAACTATAGATTTTTAGTTAATAACTCTGTCAGTAGTTTGATAATAAATTTTTATAGCTGGAAGTAATTTAGAAACAAAATCACATATAAAATTTATAAATTATTTATCTTTGATAATAACTTACGTGATTTGTTAATTACTTCAAAAATTATTAACTACAATTTTTATTATATAACCACGATAAATAAAGGATTTTTAATACTTTTTATCATATTGACTGTCCTTATTATTATTATTAAAAATTATATATTTATTTATACTTTTATTTTAAAGGAGAAAAGGGATGAAATTACTATTTAAAAAATTAGATTTAATTGAAGGAATTAATGTTGTAATGAAAGCAGTATCAACTAAATCTTCTATGAAGATATTAGAATGTATTTTGATTGATGCTACTGAAGGTTTCATTAAATTTACTGCTAACGATATGGATCTAGGAATAGAGACAAAAGTTAAAGGTGAAATTAAGGAAGCTGGTAAGGTTGCTATAGAAGCAAGAATCTTTTCTGAGATTGTTCGTAAGCTTCCTGATAGTGAAATTACATTTGAAATAGAAGATGATACAAAATCATTAATTACATGTGAAAATTCAAAATTCAATATTCAAATAATGGATCCAGAAGATTTTTCTCCACTACCAAGAGTAGAAAAGAATAATAAAATTAGTATTTCACAGTTATCACTTAAAAATATTATTGATCAAACTATTTTTGCAATTAATGATGCAGAAAAGAATAAAGTATTAACTGGTGAACTTTTTGAAATAAAAGGAAATAAATTAAAAGTAGTAGCATTAGATAAATTTAGAATTGCTATTAGAAATATAGAGTTAAAAGAAGAATATGATTTAGGTAAAGTTATTATTCCAGGAAAATCATTAAATGAAATTAGTAAAATTTTAAATGGTGGAATGGAAGATGATGTAATGATTTACTTTACAAATAATCACATTCTATTTGATCTAGGAGATACTGTTGTAGTTTCTAGATTAATTGAAGATACAAACTTCTTTGACACCGACAAAATGATTAGCTCTGATTACAAGACAAAGATTGAAATTAATAAGAGAGAATTTATGGATTGTATTGATAGAGCTACACTTCTTATTAAAGAAGGTGAAAGTAAACCTGTATTCTTAACAATTAAGGATGGAGTTTTAGATTTATCTATTAATACATTTATTGGAACAATGGATGAAAAGATTGACATCGCCAAAGAAGGTGAAGATTTAATGATCAGTTTCAATCCAAAATTCCTTTTAGATATTTTGAAAGTATTGGATGATGAAAAGATTACTTTGTATATGACAAATTCAAAGGCACCATGTTTCATCAGAAATGAGAATAATTCATATATTTATATTGTATTACCAGTAGTACAATAAATATTTTTAAAAATGGAAAGTGAAGAAATTCATTTTTCATTTTTAAAGTAAGGGAATAGATTATGGAAATAGAAATTAGAGATGAATATATAAAATTAGGACAAGCGATGAAATTAGCTGGACTTGTATCATCAGGTATTGAGGCAAAAGTAGTTATTCAAGATGGTCAAGTCAAAGTTAATGGAGAAGTAGATACAAGAAGAGGAAAGAAATTATATTCAGGAGATAATTTTGAATACAATGGGGAGTTAGTCACAGTTAAATAAACTGAGAATAATATGATAGTTAAAAAACTAGAGTTAGAAAATTTTAGAAATTATAAATCATTAGATTTAGATTTAGATCCTAAGAAAAATGTTTTATATGGAAATAATGCTCAGGGTAAAACAAATATTTTAGAGTCAATCTATATTTGTAGTACTACTAAATCTCACAGAAGTAATAAAGATGTTGAATTAATAAGATTTGGCGAGCGTGAAGCACATATAAAATTATTTATAGAGAAAAAAGAAAAAGAAGTAAGAGTAGATGTTCACTTAAGAAAAAATAAGACTAAAGGAATTGCAGTGAATGGAGTTCCAATAAAAAGAGCGAGTGAACTGTTTGGAATATTTAATGTAATTTTCTTTGCACCGGAAGATTTAAATATTATTAAAAATGGTCCGGCAGAGAGAAGAAGATTTATGGATTTAGAACTTTGTCAGTTGGATAAAATTTATGTTCATAATCTAATTAATTACAATAAAGTTTTAAATCAGAGAAACAGATTACTTAAAGAGATAAGTTTTAATCCTAGCGCAGAAGAAACATTAGATGTTTGGGATGAGCAGTTGGTTCTTTATGGAAAAGAAATAATTAAAAAACGTGAAGAATTTATTAAGCAGATAAGTAAAATTATTAAACCTATCCATGAAGATTTAACAAATAAAGAAGAATCAATAAAAATTGATTATCACAAAAATACTGAAGTAAAAGATTTTGAAAAAAATCTAAAGAGAAACAGA
>CAMVRH010000032.1 GCA_947169835.1 uncultured Lachnospira sp.
CTATGAACGTCATCAAATCCTTTGATTGATTATCTGAAGTATGGGCTCTTCCAATGATCATCATAATCAAAATCATCTGAATCGCCTTTTTGGCTTTTATCTATTCCCTCAATCTTTGTCGGATCAAATCCATCAGAACTTTCATTTACTCCAGTTCTAGTTGCTATTGTATAACTAGCATCATTAACTGTAGATGTAGGCTGATAGTTTTTCTCATTGTACAAATACTTGTGAAGTTCCTTAACATTTGTAGCCAACGTCTGTGGAACTACATAGCTTGCGCCGTTGTATGTACCAGTCTGAAGTTTTGAAGGGAATCCTTCACTTCCATTTAACTCGAAGTCAAATAGCACTGGAATTAAATTCACAATTGAATCAAAGTCAAAACTTGTGGAAATAATTCTGTTCTTCTCTGCATCAGCGTTAAGAACTTCATCCACCATTTCCTCTAGCTGACTAACTCCAGCCTTCTTAGCTTTATCAACTAACTTCATAATAACGCTTCGCTGTCTAGCCGCACGACCAAAGTCGTTACTAATTCTCTTATGAGTCTCTGGGTCGATAAATGTCGCTTTACGTATACGACAGTAAGTAGCTGCCTGAATACCATTTAGCTTAATATTCTTACCAGTCTTCTTAACTTTTTTGCCGCGCTTGCCAGTGGAACTGACAGTACTCTTCATATGATAGTTAATCTGCTGCTTTTCTTCCTTCGTCAAATTAACCTTAATTCCACCAAGCGTATCTATGATTCTCGCAACTCCGCCAAAGTTCACTGTGACGTAGTCCGTCAAATCCAAATCCAAGTTCTTATTAAGTGTATTGATAGCAGCCTCCGCTCCACCATTTGAAAAAGCAGAGTTGACTTTAAAGTAATCCTTCTTTTCACCATCCTTGTTGTAGATAGCCATCATAGTATCACGATAAACCGATGCCATCTTAACATCACCTGTTGTATTGTGGATGCTAACAATCAAAATAGAATCGCTGTTAGAAGTGTTAAGTTCCTTCTTTCTTGAGTCTACGCCAAACAATACAAAGTTCATATATTCCTTAGAATACTTGTACTTCAAATTGTTCTTGATAAGTTTGCTCTTATCAAACTCATCGTCAAAGACTCCCTTTTCGAAAGCTTCGCTTCCAAACCATTTCATTATTTCCTTACCAATGCATGTCTGAGAAATGCCCTTGATAAACGCTGCCTTTACTGGTGGTACAAACCAAATTATACCTATCGCAATAATAAGCGCTGCAAAAATAGCTTCAAATGTTATAAGGATTCTTTTCTTTCTTCTAACACTTTTTAGTTTTTCCCATTTTGTTTTCTCTTTTTTAGCCATAAAAAATATTATTCCTTATTATAACCACTTGGGTTGTTTTTTTGCCAATTCCATGAGTCTGCGCACATCTCTTTAATTCCGAATTCAGCCTCCCAGCCCAATTCTTCCTTTGCCAAAGACGCATCTGCGTAGCACTCTGCAATATCTCCTGCACGTCTAGGGGCAATAACATATGGAATTTCAACTCCGCTAGCTTCCTCAAAGTTCTTAACAACTTCCAAAACGCTATATCCTTTGCCCGTCCCTAGATTATATATTTTAACGCCAGGGTTTTCAACTATTTTTTCCAATGCCTTAACATGACCTTTAGCCAAATCAACTACATGGATGTAATCTCTTACCCCAGTGCCGTCTGGTGTTGGGTAGTCATCGCCAAAGACATTTAATTTTTCAAGTTGCTTAGTTGCAACTTTAGTAATATATGGCATCAAGTTATTTGGGATGCCGTTTGGATCTTCACCTATCATTCCGCTCTTGTGAGCTCCGATAGGATTGAAGTATCTAAGCAAAATCACATTCCACTCTGAATCTGCCACATTAAAGTCCATCAAAATCTGCTCTAGCATTGACTTGGTCCATCCATATGGATTTGTACAAACTCCCTTTGGACACTCCTCAGTAATAGGAACCGTCTCTGGATCTCCATAAACAGTGGCTGATGAACTAAAGATAATATTCTTAACACCATGTTTTCTCATAACTTCACACATATTAAGTGTTCCAGAAATATTATTCTTATAGTATTCAAGTGGCTTTTCTACACTCTCGCCCACTGCCTTTAGTCCTGCAAAATGAATGACAGCATCTATATCGTTCTCGACAAAGATTTTATCCATAGCATCCATATCTGCTATATCATTTTCATAGAACTTAACCTGAGCGCCGGTGATTTTTTCCACTCTACTCAATGATTCTTTTGATGAGTTAGATAGATTGTCCACTACCACAACATCGTAGCCGTTATCTATCAATTCCACTACAGTGTGGCTACCAATATATCCTGCGCCACCTGTCACTAATATCTTTCCCATAATAACCTCTATTATTTCTTCTCAATTGTTACTTTGACTTTTGCAGTGTGACTTCCTTCTATATAAAGACCATCTTCTACGTATTTGTCCAAGTTAACTTCTAGTTCAATGTCACTGCTTCTGCCTTTTATATTAATTGGATCTTCTATTACCAATTTATCTACTTTCTTAAGTTTATCAGTATCACCCACTAGTTTCACATTCTTTGGAGTAACTTTAATGCTGCTCTTATAACCAGACTTAGGTTTTCTAACTGTATCAATAATAATTGGAACCTCTTTCTCTTGGCTCAAATGAATATCAACTTTAACTTTCTTTTTGTAAAGTTTTGCGTGCTCAGGTTTGATAGTCTTGCCGTCTTTGTCTAGGAATACTAGTTTGTAAGTTTTTGAAAAGTCTTCGTCGGCCTCGTCAATATCACACTTGGCAACAACTTTATCAATCTTTTTGTGAGCTGCCTCTGAAGCTTTCACTAAAACATTGTTAAAGCTCATAGATTTAATCTTTGCTACATAACCTTCAGCAGGTTGTCCAATAAACTTAACTTCTACAGGATATTTTTCCTTTGTGACTTTGTTAATGTCGATAGTAACTGTGTTGACATCCTGTGAAAGAATATTCACTCTTCTAGCATTTGATCTGTCTTTTAACTTCACAGTAACTGGCGCAGCCTTTACCATAGACAACTCTTTAAGAGATGCTGTGGCTTTAAAATCATCTGCTGTTAATCCGCTTACTACAGATCTGTTTCCTGAAACAGTTACATCTACCTTTTGCTTACTAGTTACATCATAAACCAATCCCTGCTTAGTAATGGCATTTTGGTTTGTAATAGTAATAGGTATATTGTGGACAGTGACCGTTGTTGATGGATCACTTGTGTTGACAACAGCTAGCCAAATGATTGTACCCAAGATTAGCGCAACAATCTTCAACCCAATGTTCTTTGTGAAAGCGTCTTTAATCTTACTGCTCTTCGACATCGCGGTCACTTCCTTTCTTGAATATTTTGCTACCCTTAACCATCTCTTTATCTTGAGACTTCAAAAGTTCAGAAGTGATTGTAGGCTGATCTACAAATCTAGTTAATTCACCATCTCTAGCTAATGAAATGGTTCCTGTTTCTTCTGATACCACAATAACTAGACAGTCTGCAATCTCAGATAGTCCAACTGCTGCTCTGTGGCGAGTGCCAAGTTCTTTACTTAGTGAAAAGTTTTCAGACATTGGCAAATAACAAGTAGCGGCTACTATTTCGTCGCCGTCTATAATAACAGCACCATCGTGAAGTGGTGTGTTCTTTTCAAATATATTTATAAGTAATTGACTAGTAACTTTTGCATCTAGTCTGATTCCTGTCTCTACAAATTCAATTAAATCAAAGTCTTGCTGGATAACAATAAGAGCTCCTGTCTTTGTCTTAGCAAGTTCCTTTGTCGCAGTCAAAATATTGTCCAAAGTTTTGTCACTAAATCTCTCCTCGTATGTAGGACCAGCAAATCTAAATACCTGGAACAATTTGTTTCTTCTTCCAAGCGCCTCTAGCGCACGTCTTAACTCTGGCTGGAAAATGATAACCATAGCAATGATACCAACGCTCAATGCCTTGTTCATAATCCAAAGCACGGTCGTCAAATGGAAAACTGATGCTATAAACATAAATATGAACAGCAAAATTAGGCCCTTCATAAGAACCCATGCTCTGCTCTTTCTAAACCAAAGGATAATGTAATATACAGCGATTGTTATAATTATGATTTCAACAATGTCGCTGATATAAATATTTGGGATAGAAAAATATTTATCAAAGAAATTATAAATATTATGAAATACAGCGCTCAATTATCTCTCCCCTCTCAACGGTGCACTTTTCTTTCTTCTCTGAGCGTTAATTCTCTTAACGTTCATCTCTGGGGCTGTAACATTAATTTTAGGAACAGCCTTTACATAGTAATAGTACTCGTCATCCTCAAACTGCGTATTCTCCGTTCTGGAATAATCCACAGAGAAAACTAGCAATTGCAATAGGTATGCAATCACGAAAGAAATGACGGAGCCTATAATAACCCACAATATTGAGAACTTTGCGTTAAACAAAATTCCACCTACTAAAAATGCTATCAACTGGAAGATACTTCCTACCACTACAGCAATCTCCCATGAGTGGTCCACAGATCTTCTCTTTAGTCCATAAACTAGCGCGATAGTTATTGCAAATACTACAATTGTTAAATACATACTAGGATTGCTAGTTGCAATGTTAACAATTGAAGAAACTGCTGATATTGTTTCCTTGCTTCCACTCGCGTTCTTCGAAATAGTCTGGATAGCATCTGAGTTTTTGTTAACAACATCTATTAAATAGTAAATAATAGTTCCAAATGTCACTGAAACGATAGCTACTGGTGTAGAAACTAATCCAGCTACAATCGGAATTACATAAGGTATCTTCAAATAAAATGCTAGTGGCACTAACACTAAGTATATTCCCTGCTTTGGAGTAAATCTCAAGAACAAAACAAGCAATACGATAAGCAAAATAGATACAACGCCAGCTAGTTCCAATGAAATGTAGTAAACATCAAAAACCATTACAAGAATAGCAATCACTACATCTATTCTCTTTGGCAAGAATGCCATGATAACTGCCATCAACAACATTACTGGCCACATATTTACAACTGGTGCATATCCAATGTTGAGTTTGAAAAGGACAAGTGCTATAAATGAGAAGATAAACTTAAAAACTGGCTGCAAAACAAATTCATGCTCTGCATAAATGTTTTTAACTTTTTCTTTTAAAGTCATCAAATTAATCATCTTCCATCTCCTCCTCTAACTCATCGATAATCGCGTCATACTCTTGCTCTTGAATTCTGTGTAGTGTTTTTAAATCACCATTGTATTCTTTTAAGTGTCCGCGAATCTCTTTAAATTTGTGAGAGTAAAATGCGTAACTGTAAATCAGATAAAGCACCACCACTATAATGTAGATCAGTATCATACCAATCATCATAATGATAAAACTAGTAGTTGTTGTCATTAACCCAAACATTACTTCAGGCAAATATGAGAACAACAACACCATAATCAAAATATATCCCAGAGTTACGCACGCAAAAGAGCCAAGCATTTTAGAGGATAGGTAATCACTCTTAAAAAGCTTACTCGTTGTTATTTCATCTTTAAAATGTTTTTCTTCGTACAGTGATAACTTCGTCATCAAAGTTATCTTTTCATTATTTAACATATAGACTCCTTACGGTCTATTAATCTTCTTTAAGTGTTGTTTCGAAATTTACTTTGTATTCGTCTATTGCTCGAATCTCTGCTTTTCCCTGTGGATTAACACCTACGCCCACAACATATCCTAAATAAACGTCGTTAGGATTTTTGTCATTTACATATGTGAAAGCAACAGATGCTCTTCCGCCTTTTTTACCCTTACCTGATTTAGTAACAGTTTCAATCTTTGCTATATACTTTCCGTCCTTAACTGTTTCCTTCTTAAGAGTTAGCTTATCAAGCTCTGCAATAGTAGTTTTCCATGAATAACCTTTTTTATTGTCATCCAACTTTATATCAAGAGACTTTTTGTCGTCTCCTACTTCCACGAAATCATAGTCGTTGCCACAAGCAGCAAGCGCTAGAGTTGTCATTATTAATGTTAATACGATTGCAAGAATTCTTTTCATTCCATTCCTCCTAGTTTTATATCATAAAACACCAAAATAAGTATATCACAAGCATAAAAAACGCGCCACAGTTAAAACTGTGACGCTTTGCTTATTTTCTAATTTTCAAACTTAGTTTTGCTTCCAGCCGGTATCGGTTCTGTGATAAAAGCATTTGATCCAATAACTGAGCCTTTACCAATCACCGTCTCCCCACCTAGAATAGATGCTCCAGAGTAAATAGTAACATCATCTTCTATAGTTGGATGTCTCTTTTCACCCTTAAGACCAATCACATCTCTAGTACTTAGGGCACCTATTGTAACACCCTGGTAAACCTTTACTCTATCGCCTATGATAGTAGTTTCTCCTACCACTATACCTGTGCCGTGATCGATAAAGAAGTATTTACCGATAGTAGCACCTGGGTTAATATCAATACCAGTCTTGCTATGTGCGTACTCTGTCATGATTCTTGGAATCAATGGAACACGTAGCTGTTGCAAAACATGAGCTAATCTGTAAACTGTAATAGCGTACAATCCTGGGTAAGAAAGAATAATCTCATTTTTGTTGTAAGCTGCAGGATCGCCCTCGATAAAGGCCTCGACATCCGTATCTACATACTCTCTCACACTTGGGATTCTTTCGAAGAACTCTAGTGAAATCTTCTGTGCCTCTTCTGTTCTTGCTTCTTCAGAAGAATCCTTCATATCTTCTCTTTGAAGAAGAGCAACTGCTATTTGTTTATTTAAGTTGTACATTACATCTTCTATTAAAACAGTAAGTCTGCTGTCCATATTGTAGAATCTATAATGTTGCTCTCTAAAGAATCCAGGGAACACAATAGTTAAGAGTTTACCAATCATCTCCTGAACCATCTTTGTATCTGGTTGATCAAAAAGTTCAATGTGATCGATATCTCTGTCTCCCTGATAATCCTTTAAGATTTTATCAACAATTTTTTTGATATCTTTATTTGTATCCTTCATAGTATCACCTACTTAAATAGTATTCTTTTGAATTATATCACATATAACACAAAAAGAGCCATATAAATGGCTCTTTTTGAAATTTGTATTATTCTTTGGTTTGAACTTTAGTAGTTCTCTGCTCTCACTTCGAAGAAACTCTGTGGATGAGCACATACTGGGCAAATTTCTGGAGCCTTTTCTCCAACAACAATATGTCCACAGTTTCTACACTCCCACATAACAACGCCAGCTTTTTCGAATACCTTCATAGTTTCAACATTCTCTAAAAGCTTACGATATCTTTCTTCATGCTCTTTCTCGATAGCAGCTACGCCTCTGAACTTTTCTGCTAACTCTGGGAATCCCTCTTCGTCGGCTTCTTTAGCCATTCTGTCATACATATCAGTCCACTCAAAGTTTTCACCTTCAGCTGCTGCTTTAAGGTTTTCCTCAGTAGTTCCAAGTTCTTCTAGCTCTTTAAACCAAAGTTTTGCATGCTCTTTCTCATTGTCAGCTGTCTTTAAAAACAATGCTGCAATCTGCTCATAACCAGCTTTCTTTGCAACTGATGCAAAGTAAGTGTATTTATTTCTAGCTTGAGACTCTCCTGCAAAAGCTTCTCTTAAATTTTGTTCTGTTTTTGTGCCTTCGTACTTATTTCCCATTTTTATCACCCTCCTTTTTTAGAAGTATATACTGAATATATAGAATGATTTGAAATCTCTCTGTTTCTTACCAAGTGTATATGGTTCCATACAGATGATAACCTTATCGTTCTTCATATAGAATTCCAACTTGCTAAGTTTTGTCTTCTTAATATATTTCTTAGCTTTCTTCTTATATGACTTAGACCAGTTCTTTTTGTCTATAGCTTTGTACATCTTCTTCTTGATAGTCTTAGTTGAACCTGCAACTACCTTCTTAATGCCGATCTGCTTACCAGTTCTAGCATCGAAGTTATATCCATATTCGTCAGTGTTCTCTGCTCCACCTACATACCAGTGAATAGTAATACGAACACTTAGGATATTGTTCATGTTGTACTTAACTTTTGAAGTGGCTGTAAAGTAATATGTATCTTTAATCTTCTTAGCATCGTCTTCTGCTACCCATTGATAGAAGTTAGTAGCGCTCTTAGACTTCTGCAAAGCATCCATATCGCCTTTAAG
>CAMVRH010000033.1 GCA_947169835.1 uncultured Lachnospira sp.
ATTGAGCACGACGGAGAATCGGCTATCGAGGCTTGGAAATCTTTCAATCCAGATTTGATTCTTCTAGATATTATGCTTCCAGGAATGGACGGCTACGATGTGTGCAGAACTATTCGTAAGGAATCAAACGTCCCTATTATTATGTTGTCGGCAAAGACTGAAGTATTTGACAAGGTGCTTGGCCTAGAGCTTGGCGCTGATGATTATATGATCAAACCTTTCGACTCTAAGGAGCTAGTGGCTAGAGTTAAGTCAGTTCTTAGACGCTACCAGGAGCCTACTGCTGCGCCTGAAGAAAAGGAAGACAAAGTTTTAGAGTTTAAAGATTTGACTATCAATCTTTCAAACTACGAAGTTATATATAAAGGAAAACCTGTCGAGATGACTCCTAGAGAAATAGAGCTACTCTACTTTTTGGCATCTTCTCCTAACCAAGTGTTTAACCGCGAGCAGCTATTAGAGCAGATTTGGGGTTACGACTTTGCAGGAGACACTAGAACAGTGGATGTTCACATTAAACGAATTCGTGAGAAACTTCCAGACACAGACGAGTGGGCTATCACTACTGTCTGGAGTGTAGGATATAAATTTGAATTGAAGGTTAAATAAAATGAAACTGTCACTAGTAACAAGATTTATAATCAGTTATATAGTATTTGCAATATTAGGGCTTGCAGCTGTTTTGTTGTGCCAATATAAGTTCATTTCTGAGAATGAACCTTTTATTCATACTGATGAAATGATATTTTGTATTTATTTTTTGTATTTTGTATTTCTTATCTTAGCGATAGTTATTTTCACAATTTTCTTTTATGGCTTTTATGTTCCGCTTCGAAAAATTAGAACTGCTTCCATGGAATATGCCAAAGGAAATTTAACATACGATGATATAGAACCATCCACAGTCAACGACTTAAATGATATTTCAGCTTCTATAAATTTAATGTCTAGGCATTTAGGCAATACTAGAGATTATCAAAAAGACTTTATCTCAAACATCTCGCATGACTTTAGATCTCCTCTCACTTCTATTAGGGGTTATCTGGAGGCTATGTTGGATGGGACTATTCCACCAGAAGAATACGACCATTATCTAAAGACTGTCCTTTCTGAAGCAAACAGACTTGAGCATTTAACCGAAGGTCTATTGGAGATGGATGGCTATGGTACTGAAGGATTGGAATTAATTTATGAAGATTTTGATATGGAACAAGTAGTCACTGAGGCTGTCGAGACATTCGAGGGAAGATGTAATAAGAAGAATTTAGAAATTATTATGAAATTCCCTAGCAAACACTACTTGGTTAATGGTGATAAGGGAAAATATGAGCAGGTTTTATATAATTTACTAGATAACGCTATTAAGTTTAGTAATAACAACTCTAAAATTATCATTTCGCTATACAATCAGGGCGATAAGCAGTACTGCTCCGTCAAAGACTTTGGCCCGGGCATCGCTTCTGATAAAATAGACAAGATTTTCCAGCGTTTTTACAAGAGCGACAGTTCGCGTGGTCGTGATAAGACAGGAAACGGCATTGGCTTATCAATAGTAAAAGAGATAATCATGGCCCACAACGAAACAATAGATGTTATCTCAACTGAAGGCGCAGGCTGCGAATTTGTATTCTCAATAAAACACGCTAAATAGGTTGAAAAATTGGGTAGTTTGTACTACTATTATTAGGTATTATTTAAGAATATAAAAGGAGGCTACATCATGGCTTACAAAATTACTGATGGATGTATCGGTTGTGGCGCTTGTGAAGGAACTTGTCCTGTTGGCGCTATCAAAAACGCAGGCGATGTTTATGAGATCGACGCTGCTGCTTGTATCGAGTGTGGCGCTTGTGCAGGTTCATGCCCAACAGATTCAATTAAACTAGATGACTAATCTAGTCATAAAAAAAGAACTATCGTTTCGATAGTTCTTTTTTTATGCTTAAATGTGACTAGTTTCTGGATTTTCATATTTAGTGTAATCTCCTAACCATACTAGTTCTAACTCACCAGTAGGGCCTTGTCTTTGTTTAGCCACATTTACGAGAATTCTGTTTTTATCTTCTTGTTTTGTTTCTTGGTCATATACTCTAGAAAGAAGAATCGCTACGTCGGCGTCCTGCTCTAGTCCACCAGACTCACGAAGGTCACCGATGTTTGGTTTCTTATCTTCTCTAGTTTCAGGTCCACGGTTAAGCTGTGAAAGTGCAACTACAGCCACATCTAATTCTTTAGCGATGGCTTTAAGTGTTCGAGAAATCTCTGCCACCTGCTGCTCTCTGTTAGTTACCTTCAAATGCTTGCCTGATGAGTTGGTAGTTAACAACTGCACGTAGTCAACTATTACTAACTGAATGTCTTTTTCTAATTTTAATTTTCTACACTGTGATCTCATAACATTAACATCAATACCTGATGTATCATTTATGATAATCTGTGAATTACCAACAGTACCTGCTGCTTCTACCAGGTTCTCCCAGTCTCTATCACTTAGCTCACCATTTCTAATCTTTTGACCGCTAATCATTGAAACTTGTGAGAACAAACGCTGAACTAATGATTCGTCTTTCATCTCCGCACTAAATATAGCAACTGGAATGTTTTGTTTAATACCAACATGTTCTGCAATATTTAGAGCCAAAGCTGTTTTACCAACAGATGGTCTAGCAGCGATAAGAATCAAGTCACCTTGTTGCAATCCAGACAACATATAATCTAACTTAGTATATCCTGTCTTGATACCTGTAATTGATCCCTTTGTCTTGGATGCTTTATCAATTTTATTTATAACGCTTAGTGCGATATCCTTAATATCTTTTACTTCGCTCGAATGACCTTTTTGAACCAAGTCAAATATTTCTTTTTCTGTAGACTCTAAAAGTTCATCCGATGTTTCGTTTCCAGAATAACATCTGTTAGTAATATCTTCTGTAGCCTTAATAAGTTTTCTCATAACAGATTTGTCATGTACTATTCTGGCATACTCTTTTACATTGGCAGATGTTGTTACCATATCCAAAATGTTTTTAATAAAATCCAAACTAACAATCTCTGAAGGAACACCTTGCTCTTCTAGCTGTGACTTTACTGTAACCAAATCACACGCTTTTCCCTCAGATGATAATTTCATCATCGCCTTAAACAATTCTGCGTAGTTTTTATTATAAAAATCTTCTGCTTTAATAGTTTCGCCCGCAACAGAAATAGCATTGGAATCCATAAGCATAGATCCAATGACTGCTTGTTCAGCTTCGTTGCTATGTGGCATTACTCTTTTTACTACTTCGTCCATATCTTTTTCCTTAAATTGTGATGTCATCTATTATATTACATCTAAAAATTTTTACAATTTAGTTATTAACAATTTTCAAACTTTTTTGTAAATATCTTTATTTCGCTACTACTTTAATAGTAAGTGTCGCTTGCACTTCTGGATGCAATTTAATTTTTACATCATATGTTCCAAGTGACTTAATATTCTCTGGTAAAACTACTTTCTTCTTATCAAACTCTAGACCCAACTGATTTTTTGCTTCGTTAGCAACATCCTTTGTCGAAATCGATCCAAATAGTTTTCCTTCTACTCCTGCGTCCATCTTAATAGTGATAGACTGTGTGGCTAATTTATCAGCTAATGCCTTTGCATCATCCAACTTTTCCTGAGCCACTTTCTCATCATTCTTCTTCTGAAGTTTTAAATCATTAAGGTTTTTGCTGTCTGCCTCCACACCTTTCTTCTTAGGTAGGATAAAGTTTCTAGCATAACCGTCATTTACATCTACTATTTCTCCCTTTTTGCCAAGAGATTTAACATCTTCTAATAGGATAACTTTCATTATAGTTCTCCCTCCTTTATTTTAGCCGTAATTAGTTTCTTCAACTGTTTTACAACGTCTTCCACTTTAGCACCTTTGACTTGCGCGCCCGCCAAAGTCATGTGACCACCGCCGCCAAATTCTTCCATAAGAACCTGAACATTCTTATCCATAGATCTAGCGCTAATATAAACTTGGTCATTGTATGGTGTAAGCACGAATGACGCTTTGATGTCCTTAACAGTTAGAAGCTCGTTAGCCGCCTGCGCACCCACTGTAGTAGGCGAATCTACATCCTTTGCATCGCACACGGAAATAGCATAGACATCTTTGTATATTTCTGCATTGCTGATAGTATCAGCCTTTGCCTTGTAATCTTCCAATTTGTTTCTAAACATTTTGTTAACAGTTGCAATCTCAGCGCCCTTCTTTCTAAGGTATGCTGCCGCCTCAAAAGTTCTAACGCCCACACGTCTAGTGAAGTTGTTTGTATCAACCATAATTCCACTGTACATTGTGTTAGCCTCTTTTACTGTCAAACGAACTGTCTCATTAATATACTGCATAATCTCAACCACCAACTCGCATGATGATGAAGCAGTAAGTTCAATATATGAAAGTTGAACATTTTCGATAGCATCTTCTTTTTGTCTGTGATGATCAACTACAACCTTTGTCTGTGCTCTGTTCACAAGTCCAGGTTCTTCGGCGTAGTCGGCACTGTGACAATCCACAACTATCAAAACGTCGTTCTTTGTAATCTGATCAAGTGCCTCTGAGCCAGTCATAAACATATCGTCTGGGTATTCTTCGTCGGCCTTGTAATCATCCACTAGCGGAGCCACTGTACTTGTGTACTCACCCAAAACTATGTGAGCTTCTTTGCCCAGAGTCTTAGCAATGCGGTAGAAACCGATGGCTGCGCCAAAGGCATCGTTGTCCGCCAAATGATGTCCCATAATGTAAACATCGGCATGGTCCATAAGTAGTTCTCTAAACGCTGTAGCTTTAACACGAGATTTAACCTTAGTGTTCTTCTCTACAGACTTAGACTTACCACCATAGTAGTAAACTTTGTTTCCATCTTTTAAAACTGCCTGGTCGCCACCACGACCTAGAGCTAAGTCAATGGCTGAACTTGCTAGTTCGTAATTATCAATCAATTTTTCATTTCCGCGGCCTAAACCAATACTTAGAGTGGCATCCATATTGTCACCCGTAGGAATATCTTTTACTTCATCTAGTATTGAGAATTTATCGCTTTGCATTTGGCTTAGATACTTAGCTTTGAAAAATACAACGTATTTGTCGTTCTCAACTTTTCTTACGATTCCGTCGTACTCGCCAAAATACTTAGAAATTTTTCTATCAATAAGTGCAAGTGTAAGTGTTCTTCTAGCTGGATCCACTTCCTGCATCAACTCATCATAGTTGTCCAAATAAATATGGCCTACTATCATCTTCTCGTCAGCATTTTCTTTTTCAAGCTGACTAATATATGAATAATCAAATAAGTAGAACGCTATCATATCAGCCTTGCTACTCTCTTCTGATTTACTTTCATTCCATTTAGGGTCTAGAGAGAATTCTTTTAAAACAACTTTGTATTCTCTATCGTTGTATGTCATCATAAATTCATTTCTGCCAGACTCGTCAAACTTAATGTTTGAACCATCGAACTTGTCAAAAATAGAAATGACGTTTTTATTCTTAATGTTTTCTCCTTGAACCACATCTTCTAGCATACTGTTAGCCCAAAGAATTCGACCTGTCTCGTCCAAAAGTCCAAATGGTACATCCAAATCATCTAGCATCTGTTTTTGAATTTGACTATAGTCTGCGCCAAACTCCACCAAATCTTTCATAAATCTAGGTCTAAATTTAATGCAGAATACTAAGGACGCCACAAAATAAATGACTGTGGCTACTGACATAATAATGCCTGCTCTTATATCAAAATAAAAGCATACCAACGCAAGCACAATCCAAAGCGCTAAAAAATAGAATGGTAAATATATATAATTTTTAATTTTGCCATCTAATGTGGTCTTTTCTTTTTCGCTCATTTTTCCCTCACTTCAAATAAATCAATATTTGATTTAAACCATATGGTGAACTACTGTGCCATAAAATCTTTAACTAATCCTGCAATCTTTTCTAGTTCTTCATCTTTTAAGTCTGGGTAAATTGGCAAGCAAACAATGTTAAGTGAAACCTCGTGTGCAATAGGTGTGTTACCCATTCCCTTAAAATATGGCATCTCATTGGCTGCAGGGAAGAAATATCTTCTTCCATATACATCGAACTGTTCCATATAAGAAACTAAATCCCCACCATCTACTCCGTCCTTCTCTAATAGGACTGGATAGTATGCGTAGTTGTATTCAACATCATCTTTTCTTTCAAAGATTTTCAAACCATCGATGCCCTTTAATCTCTCGTCATACATTTTTGTTAATTCTTTTCTTCTAGCAATCGCATCATCTAAATGTCTAAAATTAACAATTCCCATAGATGCTTGGAATTCATTCATCTTTGAGTTCACTCCGTCATAAACCGTTCTAGCATCACTGATTCCAAAGTTTGAACGAGAAATAAGCTCATCTAACATCTCTTTTGTTTTAACAACGCAAATTCCACCTTCTATCGAATTCATAACTTTTGTTGCGTGAAGGCTAAACATTGCTCCATCACCGTAAGTTCCAATTTCTTTGCCTTTGTACTTAACGTTTAAGGCATGCGCTGCATCATATATTACTTTCAAATTATATTTGTCTGCAATCTCTTGAATCTTTTCTGTATCGCAAGGTGATCCGTAAACATGAACAGGAACTATTGCTACAGTTTTATCTGTAATTAACTCCTCAATCTTGTCTGGATCGATATTGTAATCGTCTTTTTTGATATCACAAAAAACAGGAGTATGACCTGCATTATTAATAGTTAGTGCTGTTGAGATAAAAGTAAATGGTGTAGTTATCACCTCGCCTGGTTCCACGCAAGAAAGCATATTCTGCAAAGACATATGTCCATTACACTGGCAATCCACATACTCATAGCCATATCTTTCTTTAATAGTATCGATAAATTTTTGATACTGTGGTCCAAAGTTAGTTATATACTGAGTTTCCCAAATATTTTTAATCTCTTCTGCGTACTCTTCATAACTAGGTATATTCGGTTTTGTTACGAATATTTTTGACATTTTACACTCCTATATTTAAATCCAAAATGTATTCTATATTCTATCATTTATAATTATTCAATGCTACTGTTGTTTTCGTCTTCGTCAAACATATCCTTCATTCCACTTTTGTCATTAAATGCCCAAAGTTTGTTGAGGAAAAAGTTGATAGGTGTTGTTATAGCTAGATTGATAACCGGCGCAATAAACGCTGGAATATGTAAAATCGAAATCTCTAGATATAGTAGCGCCGAGGACAACAAAAGTCCTGTTGCTCCATATGCTAAATAAGTTTTTATCAAAATAACAAAAGACTCTTTAAATGATTTCTTAACTTTAAAAACAAATTTATTATTCCAAAAGAATGCATTAAAACCACTGATAAAGAATCCGATTGTATTTGAGATTAGTTCGTTAAATCCTAGTCCGTAAAAGCATCCTGTAAATACGATATACTGGACCAAAAAGTTAGAACATCCCACAATGACAAATCCCAAAAACTGTAGCCATACATGTCTATCTTTGTCGGTGAAGTCTTTGCGTATTAATTTGTAGAAAAGCTTTACAAAAAATATATAAATATTTGCTATAAAGTTTTTTATCTTTTGCATTGTTATTCCTTCTCTAGTTCCTCTACATACTTAAGCATATTTTTGCTTCTGTCTTTGATTCTTTTGCATGGGATGCCTACATAGATTCCCCACTCTTCTAAATCTTTATTGATTAAAGACATAGCTCCTACAGAAACTCCTTCTGCCAAGGTCGCTCCTGGCAATATAGTTGATCCTGTTCCCACAATACAGTGGTTAGATATTTTAACAGGTGACTGTTGCACATTCCTGTACTCTTCTGGAACCATAGGATTAACTAATCCTTCTCCTGTGTAATCATCTGTCACAGCATACACGGCTATTCTAGAAGAAACC
>CAMVRH010000034.1 GCA_947169835.1 uncultured Lachnospira sp.
ATCATGTTACCCTTCTTGTCGTTGTATGTCTCAGCTGCAGTTCTACCTGTAATTCGATCTTCTAATGATTCTATTACTTTACCCTTTCTCATCAAAGGTTCAACTTCGATGAATGGGATTTCGTCTTTACCTTCACAGCAGTCTACTTCACGAATGATTAAGCCTTGAGAAACGTCAACCAAACGTCTTGTTAGGTATCCTGAATCGGCTGTTCTAAGCGCTGTATCTGAAAGACCCTTTCTAGCACCATGGGCTGAAATGAAGTATTCCAAAACGTCTAGACCTTCACGGAAACTTGACTTGATTGGAAGTTCGATAGATTTACCTGATGTATCGGCCATCAAACCACGCATACCAGCTAGCTGTTTAATCTGATCGTCAGAACCACGGGCTCCAGACTTCCACATAATTCTTAGGTTGTTAAATCTATCTAGACCTTCTAGTAGGTCTTTCTTAACACTGTTATCTGTGTCTTCCCAAATCTTAATTACAGACTTATATCTCTCTTCGTCTGTCATCAAACCTCTCTCATACTGAGTCTGAGCTCTAGCAACTAATTCGTCGGCCTCTGCAATCTTTTCTTGCTTTGAAGCAGGAATTGTCATATCAGCTACAGAAACAGTTAGGGCTGCTATAGTAGAGTACTTATATCCAAGTGCTTTGATCTTATCTAGCACTTCTGCTGCCTTAGTAGCACCGTGGATATCAATAATCTTCTTGATCATAGGAGCCAAAGGTTTCTTCTCTAAACGATGCTCAACTTCGTATCTTAGGTAATCAGCGTCAGTCTTTCTCTCAATCATTCCGATATCCTGTGGGATAGCTTCGTTGAAGATGATACGACCAACTGTAGTCTTAACCATACCAGTGATTTCTTTGCCTTTGCCGTTAAGAACTGTTCTTCTAACATTAATCTTCTCGTGAAGAGTGATTTCCTTGTTGTCATAAGCAAGGATAGCCTGGTTTGGACTACTGAATGATTTACCAAATACGTCCTCTGGAGTACAAATGATTTCCTGAATCTCTTCTTCATTTGCGCTCATTACGTGAACGTAGTTGAACTTAATCAAATCTGTTGCCTTAATCTTCTTCTTATCAAGGTCAGCTCTGATTTCGTCCTCTGTGTTATATGTCTTAGCATTCTTTGGAAGTTCTTTCTCTCTCTCAGTTCCTGTGTAGTCTACTGGCTTTGACATTGTCAAATAGTAGATACCCAAAACCATATCCTGTGATGGAACTGCCACTGGCTCACCATCTGAAGGTTTTAGTAGGTTGTTTGGAGAAAGTAGCAAGAATCTACATTCTGCCTGAGCTTCCTCTGACAATGGAAGGTGAACAGCCATTTGGTCACCGTCAAAGTCGGCGTTGAAGGCCGCACATACTAATGGGTGAAGTCTAATAGCTTTACCTTCTACTAGGATAGGCTCAAATGCCTGAATACCAAGTCTATGAAGTGTAGGAGCACGGTTAAGCATAACTGGATGCTCTTTGATAACCTCTTCTAAGATATCCCATACATCATTCTCAAGTCTCTCGACCATCTTCTTAGCACTCTTAACATTGTGTGCCTTTTCTTGTTTAACTAACTCTTTCATTACGAAAGGTTTAAATAGCTCGATAGCCATTTCTTTTGGTAGACCACACTGATAAATCTTAAGTTCTGGTCCTACTACGATAACTGAACGTCCTGAGTAGTCAACACGCTTACCAAGTAAGTTCTGACGGAAACGTCCCTGCTTACCTTTAAGCATATCTGACAATGACTTAAGTGCTCTGTTACCAGGGCCAGTCACTGCTCTACCACGTCTACCGTTATCGATTAGAGCATCAACAGCTTCCTGAAGCATTCTCTTCTCGTTACGAACGATGATTTCAGGTGCCATCTGATCAAGTAGCTTGTTCAAACGGTTGTTTCTGTTGATAATTCTTCTGTATAAGTCGTTCAAGTCAGATGTAGCAAATCTACCACCATCTAGCTGAACCATAGGTCTTAGTTCTGGTGGGATAACTGGAACAACGTCCATTACCATCCACTCAGGTTTGTTTTCTGATGTTCTGAAAGCTTCGAATACATCAAGTCTCTTTAGAAGTTTTGTCTTCTTCTGGCCTGTAGCGCTCTCAAGTTCTTCTTTTAGAGTTTCAAGTTCTTTGTCGATGTCGATTGCCTCTAGAATCTGCTTGATTGCTTCAGCACCCATGCCTACTGTAAACTCATCGCCATACTCTTCTCTGGCTTCTCTGTATTCTCTCTCAGTTAAAACTTGCTTATACTCAAGTGGAGTATCCTTTGGATCCAACACGATGTATGAAGCAAAGTATAGTACTTTCTCTAGTACTCTTGGTGACATATCAAGTACAAGTCCCATTCTTGATGGAACACCCTTGAAGTACCAAATGTGTGAAACTGGTGTAGCAAGTTCGATACTACCCATGCGCTCACGACGAACGCTTGAACGAGTAACCTCAACGCCGCATCGGTCACAGATCATGCCTTTGAAACGTTGTTTCTTATACTTACCACAGTGACACTCCCAGTCTTTGCTAGGTCCAAAAATCTTCTCGCAGAATAATCCGTCTTTTTCTGGTTTAAGAGTTCTATAGTTAATAGTCTCAGGTTTTGTAACCTCACCTCTTGACCACTCACGAATCTTCTCAGGAGAAGCTAGACCGATTTTTACTTTATCAAAAATGATTTGTTCTTTTGCTTTGTTATCTGCCATTTTAATCTCCTCCTTCCTTATTCTGCATCCTCAGCATCCATCACATCAAGGTTCTTATCTACGCCCTCGTCTGCGCTGAATCCTGCTTTTTGCATATCACTCATAGTTTCTTTTTTGCCGTAGTTTTTATCGCTATTCAAGATTGAGTTGAAAGATGTATCGCCGTAATCCTGGCTCTCTCTAATTTCAACTTCTTTGTCGTTCTCGTCTAGCACCTTAACGTCAAGTGATAGTGACTGAAGTTCCTTAATAAGTACCTTGAAGGACTCTGGAATACCAGCCTGTGGAATACTCTTGCCATTGATAATAGCTTCGTATGTCTTAACACGACCAACCACATCATCAGACTTAACTGTAAGGATTTCTTGAAGTGTGTAAGATGCACCGTAAGCTTCAAGTGCCCAAACTTCCATCTCACCGAATCTCTGTCCACCGAACTGAGCTTTACCACCAAGTGGCTGCTGAGTAACAAGTGAGTAAGGACCAGTTGAACGAGCATGAATCTTATCGTCTACTAAGTGGTGAAGTTTCAAGTAGTGCATGAAACCGATTGTAACTGGGTTGTCAAAGTAATCACCAGTTCTACCATCACGAAGTAATACCTTACCATCTCTTCTGATAGGAACACCTTTCCACTCATCTCTGTGAGCTTGGTTATCCTCTAAATATTTCATAACTTCTTTCACTAGCACGCCATTGTACTTAGCTTTGAAGTCCTTGAATTCCATGTTTGCATAATCATTAGCAAGCTCTAGAGTATCCATGATGTCGTTCTCGTCTGCTCCGTCGAATACTGGTGTAGCAATGTTGAATCCTAGCACCTTAGCAGCAAGTGACAAGTGGATTTCTAGTACCTGTCCAATGTTCATACGTGAAGGCACACCCAAAGGGTTAAGTACGATATCAAGTGGACGACCGTTTGGTAGGAATGGCATATCCTCTACAGGAAGTACACGAGAAACTACACCCTTGTTACCGTGACGACCAGCCATCTTATCACCAACAGAGATCTTTCTCTTCTGAGCAACATAGATGCGAACTGATTCGTTCACTCCAGGTGGAAGCTCGTCTCCAGCCTTTCTCTCAAATACCTTTGTATCCACTACGATACCTGACTGACCGTGAGGTACTTTAAGAGATGTATCTCTAACCTCTCTAGCCTTCTCACCAAAGATAGCACGAAGAAGTCTCTCTTCTGGAGTAAGTTCAGTTTCTCCCTTAGGAGTAACTTTACCAACAAGGATATCGCCGGCTCTTACTTCAGCACCGATTCTGATAATTCCTCTCTCGTCCAAGTTCTTTCTAGCTTCTTCACCAACACCAGCTACATCGTTTGTGATTTCTTCTGGTCCTAGTTTTGTATCTCTAGCTTCAGTTTCGTATTCTTCTATATGAATAGATGTGTAAACATCATCCTGAACTAGTCTTTCACTTAGAAGTACAGCATCCTCGTAGTTGTAACCTTCCCAAGTCATGAAACCGATTAGTGGGTTCTTACCAAGGGCAATCTCACCGTTTGATGTAGATGCACCATCGGCAATAACTTCGCCGGCCTCTACCTTGTCACCAATTGAAACGATTGGTCTCTGGTTGTAGCAGTTTGACTGGTTACTTCTAGCAAACTTAAGTAGTTTGTATGTCTGCTCTTCTTTGTTATCACTATTCTTGATAGTGATTTCTTCTGATGAAGATCTGATAACTTCACCAGGATGTTCTGCCACTACGCACACACCTGAGTCTACAGCAGCCTTTGCTTCCATACCTGTACCGATTACTGGAGCTTCAGTAGTCATTAGAGGCACTGCCTGACGCTGCATGTTTGATCCCATTAGCGCACGGTTGGCGTCGTCGTTCTGCAAGAAAGGAATCATTGATGTGGCAATTGAGAATACCATCTTAGGTGACACGTCCATCAAATCAATTCTTGATTTAGGGAACTGTGAAATTTCCTCTCTGTAACGACCTGATACGTTATTGTTAACGAAGTGTCCTTTGTCGTCCAAAGGTTCGTTAGCCTGTGCTACTGTGTAGTTGTCTTCCTCATCTGCTGCCAAGTAAACAACTTCATCTGTAACTACAGGGTTATTCTTATTCTTTTTATCTACTACTCTATATGGAGCCTCAACAAAACCGTACTCATTTAGTCTAGCGTATGTAGCAAATGAGTTGATAAGACCGATGTTTGGTCCTTCAGGTGTCTCGATAGGACACATTCTTCCGTAGTGAGTATAGTGAACGTCACGGACCTCAAATCCGGCACGGTCTCTTGAAAGACCACCAGGACCTAGGGCTGATAAACGTCTCTTGTGTGTTAACTCACCAAGTGGGTTGTTTTGGTCCATAAACTGTGACAACTGTGAACTTCCGAAGAATTCCTTAACAGCAGCTGTTACAGGTTTAATATTAATTAATGTCTGTGGAGATACAGTTTCCAAATCCTGGTTAGTCATTCTTTCTTTAACGACTCTTTCCATTCTTGAGAAACCGATACGATACTGGTTCTGAAGTAGTTCACCAACCGCACGGATACGTCTGTTTCCTAAGTGGTCGATATCATCTGTAGTACCAATACCTTTTTCGATATTCATACAATAGTTAATAGATGCAAAAATATCTTCTTTTGTAATATGTTTAGGCATCAACTTAGCAGTGTTCTTCTTAATAGCTTCCTTAAGGTCAGCAACCTTTTTGTTCTCAGCCATAAGTTCCATCAATGCTGGATAGTAAACATCCTCGTTAATACCATATTCAGAAGCGTCGAACTTCACATAGTTCTGAATATCTACAGCCATGTTAGACATAACTTTTTCTGTAGACTTCTCTGGTCCGTTCTCGCCTTGAACTTCTATTTCAACTGTAACTGAAGGAACAGCTGCGTTCTGAATCTTGATAGCAAGTTCCTCATCCACAGTCTTTCCTTTTCTAGCAATAATTTCGCCAGTGCTCTGATCTACTACTGACTCAGCCAAAGTAAATCCTACAATACGATTCTTGTAAGCAAGCTTCTTATTGTACTTATATCTACCAACTCTAGCTAAATCATATCTGTGATCGTCAAAGAACATGTTACCAATAATGTTCTCAGCACTTTCCTTACTGAAAGGCTCGCCTGGACGAATCTTTGCATACACTTCTTTAAGACCACTCTCGTAGTCCTCAGTGTTATCCTTTTCTAATGTAGCTTTGATCTTTGCCTCATCGCCAAACATCTCTAGGATTTCTTCATCTGTTGAAACACCTAGCGCTCTAACAAGTGTAGTTACAGGAACTTTTCTAGCTCTATCTACACGCACGTTAAAGATGTCGTTAGAATCTGTTTCATATTCTAACCACGCACCTCTAATAGGTATAATCTGTGATGAGTAAAGTTCTTTACCAATCTTATCGTTTTCTACATCAAAGTAGATACCAGGTGAACGTACTAACTGTGAAACGATTACACGCTCAGCACCGTTAATTACGAAAGTACCTGTCTTTGTCATGAGTGGTAAGTCACCCATAAAAATTGTGTGTTCAGTGATTTCACCTGTTTCCTTATTATGAAGGCGCACTTTAACACGAAGTGGAGCTGAGTAAGTAGCATCTCTTTCTTTACACTCTTCGATAGAGTACTTCTTCTCGTCTTCACACACTTCGAAGTCAATAAACTCTAAGCTCAAGTTTTGATCGTGACTCTCGATTGGAGATACACTATCAAGAACCTCTCTTAGGCCTTCTGTGCAGAACCAGTCATATGAATCTCTCTGAACTTCGATCAAATTAGGAATGTCTAGCACATCTTTTTGTCTAGAATAGCTCATTCTCATTCCTTTTCCTGCTTTCACAGGACGAATTCTGTTCTTCTCCATTGACATTTCTCCTTTAAAGTTAATTAAATAAAGTTTCTGCTATTTATACTTAATTTTATTAGTTTTTTGCCCGGAATCCCTTTAAAATAGGGGTTTTTGGGCGCAAAAATAAAAGGCCGCATAAACAGCGACTTTCATTGTAACAAAAAAGCCTTGCGTTTGCAAGACTTTTTTTATTTCTTTTAAATTAGTTTTAACTGTCATACTCGTAATAATATAATCTGTTATTATCTACATCGTACACTGCAATTATAAAGTTTCTTGGAATCGGATCGAATCTCCTTTCTTTTTCTTTTTCTTTTTCACTTTCAAACCATTCAGTGTCCTTGAAATAGTAATAAGCATTTTTAATCTTTGGTATTAACATTTTATCGTTATCATCCGTTACAAATGGCTCTGTGAAATAATCTTTTTTTATTTTACCACCATATAAAGCCAACCTTTCTACTTTTGAAAGTTTATGGTTCCAATCTTTCTTATTCTTAATCTTATTCACAAAATCCTTATTTAGGTTCTTTAAAACTATAAATCTAGTTCCATCGCCATTAAAACTCTCTTCTTTATCTTTATATTTTTCAATTTTAGCATTATTAATTCTTAACCCTAATTCGTTTTCCACATAACTAATAGGGTTATCATCAGCACAACCAGTCATCAATAATACTATTATTGATAAAACTATTATTCTTTTCATAATAATCATGTTTCTCATATTGCCTCTCCATAGATACTTATATAACAAATGTAACATCTATACTTAAATAGTCAACAATAATTACTTACTATCTATACCAATTGCAATGACGTGATTCAAATCTCTGGTTCCATTCTTGACTTCTACTACTTGTTGTAGTAATGTAAGGACAGAAGGAGAGTCACAATTGACGGCAGGATATACTTTAGTGTTGAAACCGTTCGGTGATTCTCCTTTTTCTAATGCAACTTCAATTAGTTCAACACGATTACTATTTAGCGATACATCTATAGAGACGCCCAATATATAATCTCCCTTATTATGACCAAAGTTTATTCTTATTGGTGCTGCGATTAACATTCTATCGTTATTCTTACCTTTATATTTTCTTTTATATGAAATAACTCTTCCTTTTTTTAACACATCATCGACAGCTCCCAAAGATATTCCTTTCAAAGAATTAAACCCATGATGAACAACACTCTTTGCGGAAGTATTTTCGTAAGAAAACCATCCATATTCATAGCTAAATG
>CAMVRH010000035.1 GCA_947169835.1 uncultured Lachnospira sp.
AAAGTGATTGGCGTGGAGATAGTAGAAGAAGCAGTCGAGGCCGCCAAAGAAAATGCTAAGTTGAACGGACTTGATAACTGCGAGTTTATAGCGGGCGATGTTTTAAAAGTAATAGATGAAATAGAGGAAAAGCCAGATATGTTAATTCTTGATCCACCTAGAGATGGAATTAATCCAAAGGCTTTGAATAAGATAATAGATTTTGACGTAGATAAAATGGTTTACATAAGTTGCAAGCCAACAAGTCTTGCCAGAGACCTTGAAACTTTGCAGGAGAGAGGCTACAAGGTGGAAAAAGTATGTGCTGTTGATATGTTTCCAAATACAGTACATGTGGAGACAGTGGTGTTGATGAAAAAAATCGCTGAAGTAAATTAGGAGGTAACGGATGGAACAAGTTATGTACCAAGTATCTACATTGCAAGCATTAGCCATGGGTTATTCCAGGGCTGTTGTTTCTGTGGATGAATTCTTGGAAAATGGTGATATTGGTCTTGGTACCTTCGAAGATGTTAATGGTGAAATGATTATAGTGGACGGAAAATGCTACAGAGCGTTAGAGGACGGAGCAGTGGTAGAGGCAGAAGGAGACAGAGGTGTGCCATTTGCGGTTACTACTTTCTTTGCCGAAGGCAAAGAGTTAACCGTTCAAGATATTGAAGATATAGATACTTTGAAAAGGATACTCGATGTAAAGATTGAAGAAGATTTTGGCTTAAACAGTATGCATATGGTGCGTATAGATGGCACCTTCTCAAAAGTGTGTGCCAGATCAGAGTCTGCATACAGATCACATCATGTGTCGCTTAAGGATATTCTTAAAGAAACACAAAAGGATTTTTTCTTTGATGATATTAAAGGAACACTTGTGTGTGTATACTTTCCGGACCATATGGATGGAATTAATGCACCAGGTTGGCATTTGCATTTTGTATCTGAAGATAGAAAACATGGTGGTCATGTTTTTGATTTAAAGATGAAACAGGGAGAGGGAACTATCAATAAGATTAGTAGAATACAGATTGAATTACCAACGACACCAGCTTTTGATACTTACTCTCTTAAGGAAGCCTCACAGGATGAAATAGAAGAGGTGGAACAGGGTAAAGGTGAATAATGGACAAAACAATATGGATATTGCTAGTTGCCATGACTGTTCTTTTATGGGCATCCACTAGCTTGCTTTACAAAAAAGGAGCCGAAGATGTAAAAGAGAAGTTTATTTGTTTAAAGTACTCTGTTTGTATTGGAGTTGTATTTTTTGTAATAGCTCTTGCTTATCTTATAATAAGAAATGAACCATTTACTATATGGGAAAGTGCCTTAAGATTTTGGCCTGTGACATTGTTTGGAATCATCTATCCTATACTTAACACTGTTTCTTTCAAAGGATATATCTACAATGAAGCTACAGTAGAATCTCCAGTGGAGGGAATTGCTGGGGGCACATCTACCGTATTGCTTATAATTGTATATTTGGCTCTTGGAAGAGTGGATTCTATTTCCAAACTTTTAACGCCTGTAAGAACTACAGGAATACTGGTGATACTAATATGCGTTATTCTGCTTTCAACTGTCCGAAACAAAGAAGCTAAGCAGAGCGGAAAATACGAAAACAAAAAATGGATGAGACTGGGTCTTGGTACTTTGATATTCCCAGTTATATTTGCTATAGCTGATGCTATGGAGACTATAGTGACAGGCGTCTGTCTCGATAAGAAGTATGGATATGCAATGCTAGAGGGTGATAGCATTATCATTATTGGAATGGAATATGCAATCTTTGCCTTAGGATTTTGGATTTATATTTTTGCAAAAGAAAAGAAGGCTTACAATCCATTCACCAAAAAAAGCGCACCAAGATTACTCGGTGCTATAACTGATAATGTAGCTATTTGTCTTTACAGTTATGCCATGGCACTAAACTCTGTTTCGACAGATCCTATATTAGCCGTTTATCCAGTTTTTGTAATGATTGGAGGACGTATCTTTATGAAAGAAAAGGTCAGCGCACCTCAGTATGTTTTCTTGACTGGAATTATAGCGGGAAGTGTTTTGGTGGTGCTAGATACAGCCTTATAGATAATTAGAATGATAGAAATCAATATATGAGAAGAGATGAGGAGGATTTATGTCAAAAATATTTTCTAAGGAAAGAGTTAACGGTGGCAGACAAATAGAACTAGATATAGCAAAATGCTTAGCGATTATTTTTATGATTTTTTTGCATTGTTATATGTCTGGTCTAGGAAGTAATATTAGTTTGCCTTTGCAGCGAGTGGTTTCACAACTATTAGGTCGCCCATTTGCAGCGCCAGTGTTTATGTTTGCGATGGGAGTTGGAATGGTATATTCAAGAAATCAGGAACCTAAGTATCTGATAATACGCGGAATTAAAATGATGCTCTTGGGTGTAGTCGTAAATGTGGGCGAATGGATTCTTCCTCATTTTCTTGCAGGAAAACTATTAGGAGATTGGGACATGGTTCCAATAGCAGGAGGATTGCTATTGTTCTGTGTAGATATCTTAGCTTTTGCAGGAATGGCAATGATTTTAACTGGAATTTTAAGGAAACTAAAACTAGCAAGTTGGCATATGGTTATAGTAGCAATTGTGCTATCTGTAATAGGAACACTTTTGAGATTTCATAACTTCGGCAGTGAAGTTTGGAATTTGATAACTGGCTATTTTATAGGTAGTCTTAGAGATAACGGTACATCATTTACATCATTCCCACTGTTTAACTGGTTTATTTTCCCAGCTGTAGGAATGCTTTTTGGTGAATGGTATATCAAATGTAGTAACAAGAAGAAATTACTTTGTCTTTGGCCTTTGGGACTTGGGATTTCATTAGCATATTTTATAATCCCTTGGGCTGCTAAAGATGGATTTATATGTAGTGGAGATGTTCATTATTATTACTATATGACTACATTAGATGTTGTATTTTGCTTGTTATGTATTTACGGAGTTATTGGCTTGTGCTATTTTGTATCACTAATATTACCAAAAGCAGTAAAAGGTTTTATTTCAAAAACAAGTAGTAATATAAATGCTATATATGTTATTCAGTGGTTTTTAATACCAATAACATATATTCTTATAGTCTATTTCAATAGAAATGTTAAGTTCAGTAATTTATTGTTTATAATTATTGCTATAATAGAAATAGTAGTATGTACAGCGATTGCTGCGGTTTATAAATATTTTGTAAAGAAAGGGAAAAAGAACAATGTTAAGAATTAGTAAAAGAGTATTTGCATTTTTGTTTTCATTGGTGTTTGTAGTAAGTCTAATTACAGCACCTTCAGAACCTGTAAAGGCAGAGACAAAAGTGAGAATGAGTGCACCGGAAAAACTAGAAAGAAAAGCTAAGTTGATTCGTTCTGATGCCTCAGTTCAATCTGGCGTACACGCTGATCCCAAAACGTTTGAGAAAAACTTCGAATTGTCTATAGATCAGAAGGAATATACTATTACAGAAATAAATAAAGTAGTCAACCGAATCACAAATGACAGTATGAGTGATTTGGAAAAGTACTATACAATTGCTATATGGGCAAACAAACATGTTATTTACGATAATGATTTTTGGTCAGGTGGATATAATTTTGATTATTATAGACATCAGTGGGATTCATATGGTTGTATGAAGGAAGATGAAAAATCAGTATGTGCAGGAATAGCAATCTTCTATGCTGATTTGTGTCATGCTGCTGATTTGCCATGTAGATATGTAAGAACGGATCCAGAGTATTTAGACCATACAATAAACTATATTCCTAACATTAATGGACACGCATTCTATTCAGATATAACAGAGAATTATATGTTTATGTCAGAGTATTCAGATAATTCTTTTGAGCCAAATATTGATAAAGACTTTGCTTACATAACAAAAGAAGGACGTTGTACGGACAAGTGCTTTGATTATTATACAGATGAAGAAGAGGATTCATTAACATCAACATATATAAAAGACTTTTATGACGTGCCATATAAGGATTGGTTCAATGAATATGCGTTGCATAAAAATACAGACAAAAAGTTTGGAGCAAATTATGAGGAAAAAGGAAGTGGTGTCGCTGGAACACACTTTGCTTCATACAAAACTACACCTTCCCAAAAGAACGAACTTCCTGATATTTGGTTCTTAGAAGATTTCTACAAAGAACCAGCCACTGTTAAGACTAAAATCCTTAACAAAGAATTTGATGAGCAAGTACTTAATGTATCAGGAATAAAGAAAAATTATGATGTCGACACTAAAGAAGAACTAGAAGCAGCTGTTAACCAAGATGTATCTGTTAAATACTTCCCATCAAGTGAAAATGGAGAAGTGGTTGCAAAGTCTGCTAATCTTACTAAGGATCAAGATTATACAGCTACAGTTAAGTGGTTTGACGCTGAGAATCATAAAGCAAAAATATTAATAGGTAGCAAGGGCGACTATACTGGTGAACAGGAGATTGAAGTGAGCTTAAACTCAGCTGTAGTTACCAAGGATCCTGTTAAGATGAAGGAACTTGTATATAGCGGAAGACCACAAAAACTTATAGAGGCTGGAGCAGCAGAGAACGGCGAAATAATGTATGCTCTTGGGACAGAAACAGAGATTACTGATGAGTTTGGTTATGATATTCCAATAGCAACAAATGCAGGAACATATTATGTTTGGTATAAAGCAGTGGGAGATGAGAATCATGCAGATTCAGAAATGAAATGCATGGAGAGACCGGCTTCTATTGCACCAAAGGAAATTGATTTTGAAGTTGATGATATAACAATAAGTGTTGGAGAAAAAGCAACATTAACTCCAACCATTGATGCTGATATGCCAGTAACATATTCTTATGATAATTTGGATCCAGAAATAGTTTCAGTGGATGATAAAGGTGTTGTCACTGGTCTAAAAGAAGGTGAAGCTGGTATTTATGTTGAATGCAAACTAAAATACAGTTCTCCAAATTATAAAGATCCAGATGCCACAATGGCAAACATCACAGTTTTGCCAGGAGAACCTATTGATATTAATAATGCGAAAGTTAAACTTTCTAAATCTAAATTTACTTATAATGGAAAAGTTCAGAAGCCAAAGGTTAAAACAATAAAAGGCCATAAAGTAAAGGCTGGAGAGGATTACGTAGCATATTTGCCAAAACGTTTTTCTAAACCTACTAAGAATGTGGGCACATATACTATGATTATTATCGGTAAAGGCAGATATACTGGAGTCACAGAGGCTACTTTCAAGATTAACCCAAAGGGCACTAAACTAAAAAAAATAAAGAGTGCTAAAAAAGCTGTTGTTGTTAAGTGGAAGAAGCAGGCTAAGAAGATGTCAAAGTCTAGAATCACTGGTTATCAGATTAAGCTTGCGACAAATAAGAAGTTTAAGAAGAACAAGAAGACAGTGAATGTTACAGGCTATAAGAGAAAGTCTACAAGGGTAGAAAACCTAAAAGGTGGAAAGAAGTATTTCGTAAAGGTACGTACATACAAGACAGTGAATGGAAAGAAATGCTATTCCACATGGTCTAAGGTTAAGAAAGTAAAGACTAAAAAATAAAGCTGACAAATAATAAACTTTCGCTTTAATTAACAAAACCAGGAGAGGACTGTATGAACGTATACGATTTTGATTTAACAATTTATCCCACAGATTGTGCAATAGATTTTTGTATTTGGTGTATGAAACGTCATCCAAAGTTATGGTTCACATATCTTCCTAGGCTAGTGAAGGTTATGATACAAAGAAAAATGGGCAAAATACCTGAATACTTAAAACATAGAAAGTTTTTGAGTTATCTTACAATGATAGATGACTTCGACGAACAAATCGAAAAATATTGGAATAAAAACGAAAAGAAAATAGCATCGTGGTATCTCAAACAAAAGAAAGATGATGATCTAATTATTAGTGCATCGCCTGATTGTTTGATTGAGCCAATAGCAAATAGACTCGGTGTAAAGTTTATGGCTACAGAGTTTGATCGTGAGTTTGGAGTTTTTACCAATAACTTGATGTATGCAAAGGAAAAGGCGAGACATATATTTGATCTTGGCTTTCCAGTGATTGATAATTTTTATTCTGATTCTCTTTCAGATACGCCAATCGCTTTGTGTGCTGAAAAAGCCCATTTGGTAAAGGATAAGGCAAGTACAGTAGTTGATTGGCCAGATTTGGATTCGGAAACTATTAAAGAAGTTAAAGAGAAGATTGACACAGGCTGGAACATTCATCTTAAGGAGGACTAATGTATACTATAATTTATGATTTTGGAACGAGTAGTGTAAAGACATGTTTGTTCGAAATCGATTCAGAAATTAAATTAGTGACGAGTTCTCGCGCAGATTATAATCTTTATATTTCCGACAATGGAGCTGCAGAACAGGACACTGAGGAATGGTGGAATGCCATTTGTTCCTCGACAAAGGACTTGTTCAAATCATCAGATGTTAAGCCTGAACAAATAGAAGGACTCGCATTCTGTTCACAGATGCAAGGTTGTGTTTTTGTGGATGAGAATGGAAAAGCATTAAGAGCTCCTATGAATTACTTAGATCAAAGAGCGATTAAAGAGTATGAGGACTGTATGGGAAGAGGAATCGTTAAGATTTCTGGTTGTAGCCTATATAAAATTTTGCGCAATCTAAAAGTTAATCATGCCGCTTCGCTCAGTCCTAAGGATCCAGTTTGGAAATACAAGTGGGTAGAAAACAACGAGCCGGACGTTTTTAATAGATTATACAAATGGTTAGATGTAGGTGATTACTTATTAGCGCGTAGTACAGGTAAAATAGTAAGAACTGCTGATACAGCATTTGCCACATTCCTTTATGATACACGAAAAGGAAAGGAAGGCTGGAACAAAGGTCTTCTAAAAATGTATAAGGTCAATGATGAGCATATGCCAGAGATTGTTAATAGTACAGATTTGGTTGGCGGATTGACAAAAAAAGCAGCAGAAGAACTAGGATTAGTAGAAGGCACCAAGGTCTTTGGCGGTGGCGGAGATACCACTTTTGTAAATATAGGTGCGGGATGTACTACTCCAGGAGATACACATATTTACATTGGAACATCTGGATGGGTATCCACTTTTATGGATTATCAAACCTGTGATGTTAGTGCAAATATGACTGGCGTGCTTTCGGCCAAACAAGGTTATTTTAACTATTATGCTGAGTTAGAAACTGCAGGTAAGTGTATTGATTGGGCGCTAGAGCATATTGCTTTGGATGAAATTGACATTTATTCAGGAAAAACTAAAAAGACTGATTTGGATGGCAATGTGATAGATGTTTTTGATTACTTGGAAGGTGAAATAGCCAAAGTATCGCCTGGAGCAAATGGCGTAATATTTACTCCATGGCTTCATGGAAACCGATGTCCATTTGAAGACTCAAAGGCTGGTGGATTGTTCTTTAATATTAGTTTGAAGAATGACAAGAAAGATTTGCTTCGTGCCACACTAGAAGGAATTTGCTACCATTATCGATGGATGTTAGAATGCTCGATGAAAAAGACAAAGACTTCAGACCCTATTAGATTTGTGGGAGGAGGTTCTTTATCACATATGTTGTGCCAAATGTTAGCAGACATTACTGGCAGAACAATAGAGACAGTGGATAACCCACGAGAAGTGGGAGCAGCGGGAACCGCTATTATGGTGGCAGCAGGCGTTAAGAATGTAGATATGTTAGAACTTTCAAAGAAATT
>CAMVRH010000036.1 GCA_947169835.1 uncultured Lachnospira sp.
ATCGACAAAATTGAAAGACAATATGTCACTTTAGGCTGTGGCGTATTGACACTTGTTTTGTTTTTCTTTTTCCCAAAAGTACTAGGCTTGAAAGCGGTGAGTGAAGTGATAAACTTCAAAGCGATTGCTCAGCCACACTTTTGGTATGTAACAAAACATGTTTCGGAGGAGTCAGCCGGTATTAACTGGGCGACTATTATCTTTATTGCAGGAATGATGATAATGGTAGAGGGAATGGCGCACTCTGGTTTCTTTAGATGGCTTTGTCTAAAGTTAGCTAAGTTAGTGCATTACAAACCTATTCCTTTGTTTGTGGCGTTTATGATAATGTCATCTATTCTTGCTATGTTTATCGACAGTATCACAGTTATTCTTTTCTTAGCTGCGGTCACAGTAGAACTAGCAAGACTTTTAAAGATAGATCCAGTACCTATGATTCTCTCAGAAATATTCTGTGCGAACCTAGGTGGTAGTGCGACTATGTGTGGTGATCCACCAAATATTATTATTGGAACATCTATGCATTACTCATTCTTTGACTTTATTACAAACACAGGACTGATCGCGTTAATTAGTTTGGTGTTAATCATTTTCTATTTCTTCTGGATTTTCAGAAAGAAGCTAATAGAAGAAGAACATATGACTATAGATACATCAACTATTCCTGATCCAAGTGAAGCGATAGTAAACAAGAGAGATTTTGTTTTTAGCTCAATCATTTTTGGCTTGGCAGTAGTTTTACTTATAACACATTCAATGACAGGACTTACAGTGGCAACTATCGGTATTGGAATTGCAATACTAACACTTATTGTTGCAGGTAAGAATGCACTTACTATTTTGAAGAAGGTTGATTATAAAACATTACTATTCTTCATTGGTTTGTTTATAGTAGTAGGTGGTCTTGAAAAGACAAAAGTACTTGAGGTTATGGCTAATGGTATTGGTCATATCAGTGGCGGAAATCCATATATTGTAATTACAATTGTTCTTTGGTTGTCTGCTATAGCAAGTGCCTTTGTAGACAACATTCCATTTGCAGCAACTATGGTTCCAGTAATCATTGGACTAGCAAGCGGAGTGCATGCACCAACAGCCGTTCAAAAAGATTATCGACATGTTTTGGCGTGGACGCTTTCAATGGGTACTGACGTAGGTGGCAGTGCTACACCAATCGGTGCTAGTGCAAACGTAGTTGGTACTTCAGTGGCAGCTAAACACGGTTACATGATAGGCTGGGGCAAATACTGTAAGAGTGCAGTTCCTGCCACAGTAATTGTAATATTAGTTTCAATGGGTGTAATCTTTATCAGATATAATCGCGAGATTACGGAAGTTATTAACAGCATAGCTAAGTAGACGGAGGAAGAGATATGGCAAAACAAGTAATCGTAACAATAGGAAGAGAGTTTGGAAGTGGCGGTCATGAGATTGCAAGAAAGATTGCGGCTAAACTCGACATAAAACTATATGACAAAAACATCTTAGATGAAATTGCAGAGCAGAAGAATATGGAGTCTGGCGAAGTACGTAAGCTAGATGAAAAACCAAGAGGATGGTTTGGTTCAAGACGTGTGCGTGGCCATACAAACTCACTCCAAGATCATATTGCCCAGATGCAGTTTGACTACATTAAAGAAAAGTCAGAAGAGGGTGAGTCCTTTGTTGTAGTCGGAAGATGCGCAGAGCACGTGTTGAAAGACCATAACAGTGTAATCTCTATCTTTGTCTTGGCTGATGAAGATGTGAAAATAGAAAGACTTAAGAGAACAGACGGAATGGATGAAAAAGAAGCAGTTCGCGAGATGTTTAGACGCGATGCCATAAGAAAGGCATATCACAACAGTCATACAGTTTCTAAATGGCGTCATCCAGAAACATATGACCTTTGCATAAACAGTAGTAGACTTGGAATCGATGGTACAGTTGATGCGCTGATTGGTTATATTAACAGAAGAATTGAATAGATGGATTAATAAATATAGGCTCCTAAGTGATCGTTCACTTGGGAGCTTTTTGTTGACAATATAGAAAGATTTGTTTATTATTAAATTGTACTAATACAAATAGTACAATTTATTTTTGGAGAGAAAAAATGATTACAATTAATTTTCAATCTAGGACTCCAATATATCAACAAATATATGACGATATTGTTAGGTTGATAGCACTAGGGGTTTTAAAAGCAGATACTAAATTACCTACGGTCAGGTCTTTGGCGGTGGAAACTGGTATTAATCCGAATACTGTCTCAAAAGCGTACAAAATGCTTGAGATGGATGGTATTACATATTCTGTAGTAGGAAAAGGGAGCTTTGTATCAGACAAACTCTCTCAATCTGATGCCATAAAAACTAGAGAAGAGGAAAAAACCAAAAAGAGAATTAGTGAAGCATATAAAAATGGACTTAGTAAAAATGAAATAATAGACATTGTAAATGAAGTGGTGAAGGAGGGTAAATAGATGATTAAATTGATAGGAGTCACTAAAGAGTTTGACGATATCAAAGCTTTAAACAATATTAATTTAGAAATAAAAGATGGAAGCATTTGTGCACTGGCTGGAAGTAATGGAAGTGGAAAGAGTACAATGCTTAGATGTCTTGCGGGCGTCTATAGATGTGAAGAAGGTCAGATTCTAATAGATGGTGAAGAAGTATATGATAATCCGAAGATAAAAGAGATTTGCTATTTTATTCCAGACTTTCCATTTTATTATTATGACAGTACGCTTGATAGCACAAGAAAGTTAATGAAGGGTATGTACGAAAACTGGAGTGATGAAACTTATGAGCATTTAATTGAGATAACAAGTCTTCCTAGAGATAAGAAGATAATCAACATGAGTAAAGGTATGCAACGTCAAGCTTCGCTCATTATCGCGTTTTCTACTAAGCCTAAGTATTTCTTTATGGATGAAATCTTTGACGGTCTGGATCCAGTTGTTAGAAACACTATAAAGAAGATTATGGTCGAGTGTACTGCTGAAAATAACACAACATGTATCGTTGCGAGTCACAATATGAGAGAAGTGGATGATGTTTGTGATGAAGTGATTTTTCTACATAATGGAAAACTTGTTGAAAACCAAGACAAAGAACGTCTCAAAGAAAGCCTTAATAAGATTCAAATAGCTTTTTCAAATGTGCCTGATCCAAAGGTATTTGCAGAACTTAACTGTGAAGTTGTAAGTCAGACAGGTGGCTATTTTGTTTTGATGGCAAAAGGTGATCTGAAAGAAATAGAAGATAAGTTGAAAGAGTTGAATCCAGATTATATAGAAACCATCGGTACTTCCTTAGAGGAAGTCTTCATCAACAAAATGGAGGAGGCTGGCTATGGCAAATAAAACTTCAAAAAGAGAAAGAAAAAAGATGTTTGTGTTGTTCAAACATAGTATAAAAAGAAACATGTCTATTAATATTATTTACCTATGCTTTCTTGTGATAGGACTTCCTATATTGCAATTGATTATAAGGTTAAATAAAAAAATGTTTGTATATGACGTTGTAGATGAATTTCAAGAGTTCTACGAAGAGATTAGTGTGGGGATTGCTTCATTCTTAATTGTATCTATAGTTTTCATTTTCTCTACAATTATTGCTTCAATGACGTTTAGATATTTGCATCAAAAACGCCAAGAAGACTTCATAGAGAGTACTCCTTTGAAGAAGTCACAAATAGTCATGTCAAAGTATTTAGCAATAATCGTTCAAGTGCTTGTTCCGTTGATATTGGTATTAATATTAGGCGGAGTTTTGACATTTTCATGGTCAGGATTTTTAGGAGTGATGCATGTACTTGGATTGATGATTATCATGGTTATAAGCCATATTACAATAATGGCTTTAATGTTCCAGTATACTGGACAAACATTTACAGCTATTGCCATGGTCGTTTTGTTGAATTGTGCAACACCTATTTTAATTTTCCTATTAATGAGTATGCCAACAGGGATATTACCAGGCTATGTTGATAATTTGCCGCCAATGATTTCAGCAATCTTTTCGCCTGTCGTTTCTTATGGATTGGCCGTAAGCGGCAAAGGCGAACTTTTCTACATTGTTTATTGGATAATTCTAATAATTGCTGGTATTTTTCTTTTGAAAAGAGCATCTGCTCGGAGAAAATCTGAGGAAGCAGAGAATAGATACGTAGCAAAAGGTTTAGAAGTAGGTGCTAAAATAGTTGTGATTTGGGCTGCAGGAATTTTGGGTGGAACGATGTTATCCAGTTTTGCAGAATTGAGCGAAATGTCGAGTAGTTTAATAATTACTAATTTTATTCTCGGTTTATTAGTGGCTGTTTTTATATCTGGTTTGGTATTAGAAGTAATTATAAATAAGAGTTTAAAGAAATTTAAATCTGTATTAATTATTATGATAGCGCTCGTTGTAGTCAACATAGGATACTATTTTGCTATTTCGTATGATGTTATCGGTTATGTTAAAAAAGTGCCAAAGATAGAAGATGTAGAAGCTGTCACTGTGAGTATGTTTGACACTTTTGATGAGGATGAATACTCAGTTTCATATTCTGATGAAAAGCATAAGAAAGATTTACTAGAAATCCATAATAGAATCATTGAAACTATTGAAGATAAATATCCATCTGGTTTTTATAAACTAGATGAATCACTATTAGATGATTTTGATGAGGGTTCTAAATCAGATTCACCCGATGCAGACAAGAACTCTAAATCAGGCTCATCTGATGCTGATGATGATTATAACTATAATACACCAGATAAGGAAGAATACCCTGATGAATTTGACGATGAAGAAAGCACTTGGGATAATGAATATTTTACTTTTACGTATAAATTAAAAGATGGAAGTACATTGAAACGAGAGTACTCTATGCCGAGAAGTTCAATGGGAATGTTTGAACAAGATGTTAACTATAAAGTATTAAGAAACACTAATCCGAAAGACTATGAAAGTTATATGGTATATGAAAATGAAGAAAACTATGGAGGAGACCACGGTTATGACAGAAAAAAGGATTTGAAAGAAATAATAAATGCTCTAAAAGATGACTATAAACAGTATGGTGCAGTTAAATATTCATCAGAGTGTTTCCTTCTTTGTATTTCTACCGAGGAAGAAGATCTAAAGTTTAATATTCCTCCAAATTACGACCGTGTAATTAATACATTAAAAAAACAAGGGATTGATATCCCTAAATAATAACCTTTTCAACTCGATTAAACCTTGATTTTTCCCTTATTTTAGGCTAGTATATGTAAGGTTACATGAAAGTTAAAGAATTAAGAAAAGGAGAGGCCAAAAGAGTTGGCCGGAAGAAGAAATGAAAAGTTTTAGTATGGAGATTGGCGGCAAAACATTAACAGTCGATATCGACAGAGTCGCTAAACAAGCAAACGGTGCAGCAATGATGCACTATGGAGACACAACAGTTCTATCTACAGCTACGGCTTCAGAGAAGCCTAGAGAAGGAATCGATTTCTTCCCTCTATCAGTAGAGTTCGAGGAGAAGATGTACTCAGTAGGTAAGATTCCTGGTGGATTTAATAAGAGAGAGGGTAAGGCTTCAGAAAACTCAGTTCTTACAGCTAGAGTTATCGACAGACCTATGCGTCCTCTATTCCCTAAAGACTACAGAAACGATGTTACATTAAACAACCTTGTTTTATCTGTAGATCCAGAATGTAGACCAGAGATTGTAGCAATGCTTGGTTCAGCCATTTCAACTTGCGTTTCTGACATTCCATTTGCTGGTCCATGTGCTATGACACAGATCGGTTTAGTGGATGGTGAGTTTGTTGTAAACCCATCACAGAAACAGTGGGACGAAGGTGACCTACAGCTTACAGTTGCGTCTACAAAAGAAAAAGTAATTATGATTGAAGCCGGTGCTAATATCATCCCAGAAGATAAGATGATTGAAGCTATCTACATGGCTCATGATATCAACCAAGAGATTAACGCATTTATCGAAAAGATTTGTGCTGAGGTTGGTAAAGAAAAACACGAATATGAGAGTCAGGCTATCCCTGAAGAATTATTCGACGCCATCAAAGAAATCGTTACTCCAGAAGAAATGGAAGTAGCAGTATTTACTGATGACAAGCAAACAAGAGAAGCTAACATTTCAGAAATCACTGAGAAGTTAGAAGAAGCTTTTGCAGAAAACGAAGATTACCTAGCAGTATTAGGTGAGGCTATCTATCAGTATCAGAAGAAGACTGTACGTAAGATGATCTTGAAAGACCACAAGCGTCCAGACGGAAGAGAGCTAGATCAGATTAGACCACTTGCTGCAGAAGTTGATTTGATTCCAAGAGTTCATGGTTCAGCTATGTTTACTCGTGGACAAACTCAGATTTGTAACATCTGTACTTTGGCTCCTTTGTCAGAGTCACAGAGAATCGATGGATTAGATGAGAACGTAACAACTAAGAGATATATGCACCACTACAATTTCCCATCATACTCAGTTGGTGAGACTAGACCATCAAGAGGTCCAGGACGAAGAGAAATTGGTCACGGTGCTTTGGCTGAGAAAGCTCTTATGCCAGTACTTCCTAGCGAAGAGGAATTCCCATATGCTATCAGAACTGTATCAGAGACATTTGAGTCAAACGGTTCTACATCAATGGCATCAACATGTTCATCATGTATGTCACTAATGGCAACAGGTGTTCCAATCAAAGCTATGGTAGCAGGTATCTCATGTGGTCTTGTTACAGGCGAGACTGATGATGACTATGTACTATTAACTGATATCCAGGGTCTTGAGGACTTCTTCGGCGACATGGACTTTAAGGTTACAGGTACAACAGAAGGTATCACAGCTATCCAGATGGATATTAAGATTCACGGTTTAACTCGTGAGATAGTAGAAGGCGCAATCAAGCGTACAAGAGAAGCTAGACTATTCATCATGGACACATGTATGAAGCCAGCTATCGCAGAGCCACGTAAAGAACTTAACGAATACGCACCAAAGATTGAGTCAATGCAGATTGACCCAGAGAAGATTGGTGATGTTGTTGGTAAGAGTGGTAAGACTATCAACGCTATTATCGAAGAGACAGGCGTTAAGATTGACATCACAGATGAGGGTATGGTTTCAATCTGCGGCGTCGACAAAGAAGCTATCGATAAAGCAAAAGAATATATCGAAATCATAACTACAGACTTCGAAGAAGGACAAATCCTTGAAGGTACAGTAGTAAGTATCAAAGAATTTGGTGCGTTTATCGAATTCGCCCCAGGCAAAGAAGGAATGGTTCACATTTCTAAGATCGCTAAAGAGAGAGTAAATCACGTAGAAGATTACCTAACACTAGGCGATAGAGTAAAATGTAAATGTTTAGGAAAGGATCGTATGGGTCGCATTAGCTTCTCCATTAAAGATGCAGAATAAACTACGCGTTTAAAAATGCAGATGCACAGAAAAATAAAAATAGGTACAGATGAGAATTTATTTTCATTTGTGCCTATTTTTATTTTTATGTATATCGCGGTTGCGCGATACGAAAGAGTTTGCTCTGCAAACTCTGAGTGACGCATCTGCATTTAATGATTACTAGACTGAAGAAAAATATGTTATAATGTTTAAGACGCATGTAAACGGAGTAAAATGAGAAACATATACTTTTTTGGAGGTTTAGTAAATGAGTAAACTGTTATTTGTTAATGCGTGTATCAGAGAAGAG
>CAMVRH010000037.1 GCA_947169835.1 uncultured Lachnospira sp.
TAGGACTTGTAGTTTTCTTACTTCGAAAAAGAATAAACCCTACAGTTATAAAAGTCCTGTTATGGATAGCCATTGCAGCATTCATAATTGTATACTTTATCAGAATGTTTGATGACCACAATCATGTAGTGGTATTTGAACCAGAGAATAACATTTTTGGTAGATTGTATAAAGTACTTTCATAAAATAAAAAAAGATGGTTCCTCACTTAAAATCGTTCGAGAACCATCTTTTTTTATTTTTTAATACTATTTTATTAAATCTACCAAAAATGGTATTTCGTTTTCGAAGTTTACTCCGTATGTCACAGAGTCTGGATCATTGTAAGTATTCAAAATACTTGCCCTAGTAAAATCTGCCGCAATCTTTAATGCCTCATAAACAGACTTATCATTCATCAGTGCGCCAGTAAATGTACTAGCAAACACATCTCCAGTGCCGTGCGATTTCATATCTACTTTTTCATTTCCGTAACTGTAGAATTCTTTTTTCTCAGTATCATATCCCATAAAACCAAACTTGCCATCTTCCAAGTTAACACCAGTTATAACCGCATGTTTTGGACCAAACTTAGCAAGTTTAAGTAGCAAGTCTTTAACCTCATCTATGCTAGCATCCTCGCCAGGATATTTAACACCAAGCATTAGTGATGCCTCTGAAATATTTGGGAGTATAATATCAGCCTTTCCACATAACTTTGACATTTCTTTGGCGAAGACTTCGTCAAAACCAGCATAAAGTTGTCCGTTATCTGCCATAGCTGGATCCATAATGATAACGTTATCGTCTCTTTTAAAGGTGTCGAAGTAATCCGCCACTATATCTATCTGTCTTTTTGAACCAAGGTATCCAGTGTAGATAGCGTCAAACTTAAAGTCTTCCTTTTTCCAATGCTCCTTGATTGGCTCCATATCATCCGTCAAATCTCTAAACGTAAAATCACTAAACTGCGTGTGCGTCGAAAGCACAGCAGTAGGAACGATAGAACACTCCAATCCCATCGCAGAAATGATAGGAAGAGCCACAGTTAGTGAACATTTTCCTACACAAGATATGTCTTGAATACTCATTACTCGCTTCATAATAATTCTCCTAAAACAAGGGCGAAAGGCCCCTAAATTATTTGAAATTATAATACTTTAGTGGTATTATGAGAATAACCAAAAACAGAAAAAATAATAATACCAGAAAAGGAACAGATTATGCTAACTTATGATTTCTCATCGAGGGGAAAAACCCCTATGTATGAGTATTTGTACAATTGCATAAGAGAAGATATATTGTCGGGAAATTTGAAAGCCGACCAGAAGTTGCCATCCAAACGAGAGATGGCTTCTAATCATGGAATCAGTATCATCACTGTTCAAAATGCATACGAGCAGTTGATGGTGGAGGGTTACATTTATTCGCAGGAGAAGAAGGGTTACTTTGTGAGCAAAGTGGACAGCGGATTCAAGGTAGAAGAAACCAAAAAGACTTCCGCGCCAAAGAAAACCGCAGTTCACACCAAAGAAGAAAAGCCGCTAGTTGACTTTTCATCTAACCACTTGCTCTACGATAGTTTTCCGTTTAACACTTGGTCAAAGATTATGAGAAAAACTATCACTGACAGTGAACCAGATTTCCTTGAAAGCCCAAACCACGCAGGAGTGGAAGAACTAAGGGTTGCTATTGCCAATCACCTCCAGGACTTTCGTGGCATGCGAGTAAATCCAGAAAATATAGTAGTGGGCGCAGGAATGGAATACCTATACGGACTTATCGTTCAACTTCTTGGTAAGAACCATATGATTGCGATAGAAGATCCAGGCCACAAAAAAGTGGGAAGTGTCTACGAGAGCAACGGCGTCAAATGCATCCCAATCCCAGTGCGAGATGATGGAATAGATTTAGATGCATTAAAGACATCTAAGGCAAAGGTAGTTCACCTATCGCCTTCACACCATTTCCCAACTGGATGTGTAATGCCAATCAATAATAGAACTAAGTTGCTTGAGATAGTAGACCACGGTTTTGTGATAGAGGATGATTACGACAGTGAATTCAGATTCAAAGGTCGTCCGCTTCCAACACTTCAAAGCCTAAACCCAGATAAAGTTATATACCTAAACACATTCTCAAAAACTCTAGCACCATCTATTCGTATCGCTTATATGGTGCTTCCAGATGTTTTGATGAAAGTGTTTAACGAGAAACTTTCATTCTATTCAAGCACAGTATCAAGCTTCGACCAGTATACTTTGGCGAAGTTTATTTCTGACGGTTACTATTCAAGACACATAAATAGAATGCGCAACTTCTACAAAGGCTACAGAAAAACTATTATAGATGAACTTAAAAAATCTCCAATGAGTGACAGGATAAAAATTCGTGAGGCCACATCGGGACTTCACTTTATCCTAGAACTAGATTTAAAAGTGGATGATAAAAAGTTTGTAAAAGCTTTGAGTGATCGAGGCATTGAAATCAAAAAAGTTACTGACTATTGTTACCTTAAAAATGATACTTATAAACACCAGTTCATTATCAACTACTCAGCAGTGCAAGAAGACAAACTAAAAGAAGCCTTTCAGATAATGAGCGAAGAGTTAGACAAATATGGAAAGAAAACTTCTAAGAAAGTTGATAAAAAGCAAACAACAAAGAATACAAAGGAAAAACAAACAGCAAAGAAACCAACAAACAAAATCAAGATAGAACTTCCAAAAGAAGTAAAAAATATCATATCCATCCTAGACAAAGAAGGCTTCGAGGCCTTTGCCGTGGGCGGATGCGTGAGAGACTCTATCTTAAATAGAAACCCAGATGATTGGGATATCACTACATCAGCTAAGCCTGAGGACGTAAAGAAAATCTTTAACCGCACATTTGACACAGGCATAGAGCACGGAACAGTGACGGTAAGGATGGGTGGCCAGAGCTTCGAGGTTACAACATACAGAATTGAGGGCGAGTACAAAGACTCAAGACACCCAGAGTCTGTTGAGTTCACATCAGACCTTAAAGAAGATTTGATGAGACGAGACTTTGCGATAAATGCGATGGCTTACAACGACCAGGTTGGCTTGGTCGATGAGTTTGGCGGCATAAAAGATCTAGAAAACAAAATTATAAAGTGCGTTGGAAATCCAACAGAGCGCTTCAGTGAAGACGCACTTAGAATACTAAGGGCAGTTCGCTTTGCAGCGCAGCTAGGTTTTGACATCGACAAAGAAACTGAAGATGCAATGAAAGAACTTGCACCAAGTCTTAGAAACATCAGCGCTGAGAGAATTCAGACAGAACTTGAAAAATTAATTATGTCTGATAATCCAGGCATGTTTATAAAAGTGTATGAACTTGGAATTACAAAAGTGATACTTCCTGAGTTTGATAGACTTATGGAGCAAGAGCAGATTTCAGTTTACCATGACTACAATGTTGGTGTTCATACAATCAAAGTTTTGGAGAACACTAGAAAAGATAAGATACTTAGATGGACTGCGCTCCTTCACGATATTACAAAACCGGATGAGGAATCTGTAGATGAAGATGGACAACATCACTTCAAAAACCATCCTGATTCAGGTGCAGAGGTGGCAAAGTCCATTATGAAGAGACTCAAGATGGACAATAAAACCATTAGGTCCGTTTACCACGTCATACTTCATCACGATGACAGGCCATATTCGCTAGACCCAGAAAGTATCAGACGAAATGTGCACGAAATAGGAAAAGACTATTATGACTATTTCCTAGCATTTTCGTATGCCGACTATATGGGCAAAAGTGAGTATGCCAGAGAAGTGGGATTCCCTATGCTCAAGTACTGCAAAGAGCAGTTTGAGGAAATCAAGAAAAAGGGATATGCCACTAGCATAAAGGAACTAAAAATCACCGGCAAAGACTTAATAGACTTGGGTGCAGAACCTGGAGAAAAGATAGGTGAAGTATTAGAAGAATTGCTTGATATGGTCCTAACAGAACCGGAACTAAACACCCATGAAAAGTTGGTAAAAATAGCCGAAAAAATGCTATAAAAAAGCCAATTTAGTGTTTTAATTGAATACAATTTATTGTATAATAGTTCGGTGGAAAAATTGATAAATGGAGACTGAAATGAGTTATAAAGATCTTTATAATGAATGGCTTGAAAATCCTTACTTTGACGAGGAAACAAAGCAAGAACTAAGAGCCATTGAAAACGATGAAAAAGAAATAGAAGAGCGCTTTTATAAAGAGCTTGAGTTTGGTACAGCCGGTCTTAGAGGAATCATAGGCGCGGGTACTAACCGTATGAATTTTTATACAGTTGGTAAAGCCACTCAAGGTTTGGCTAACTACATCATTAAGATGAACGGCCAGGATAGAGGCGTTGCTATAGCATACGATTCTAGAAATATGTCACCAGAGTTTGCAGATGCCGCAGCACTTTGCTTGGCAGCAAATGGCATTAAGGCTTATGTGTATGATGCACTTCGTCCTACACCAATGCTTTCATTTGCGGTTAGAGAACTTGGCTGTATTTCTGGTATCAACATCACAGCTAGTCACAACCCAGCAGAGTACAATGGCTACAAAGTTTATTGGGAAGACGGCGCGCAGGTTACACCTCCACATGACGAGGGAATCACAGCAGAAGTTAACGCTATAGATATTACAGCAGCCAAGACTATGGACAAGCAAGAGGCTATAGATAAAGGCCTTTATATCCAAATTGGTGGAGACATTGATGATAAATACATCGCTGCTATCAAGAAAGTAGTTAAGCAGCAGGGTGCTATCGATAAGGTTAAAGACAAGACAAAGATTGTCTACACACCACTTCACGGAACAGGAAACATTCCAGTGAGACGCGTGTTAGAAGAACTTGGATTCACAAATGTTTACGTGGTTAAAGAGCAGGAGATGCCAAACGGCGATTTCCCAACTTGTCCTTATCCAAACCCAGAGGATCCACAGACATTTGAGCTGGCTGTAAAACTTGGAACTGAAGTAGATGCAGATTTGCTAATGGCTACAGATCCTGACGCAGATAGAATTGGTATATATGTGCGCGGTGAAGAACGTGGCGAATACATCCCGCTAACAGGAAACATGCAAGGCTGCTTGCTTTGTGAGTATGAGCTTGACGTTATGAATGTGGAAAATTCGATTCCAGATGATGGAGCAATCATTAAGACTATCGTTAGTACAAACATGGCAAACGATATTGCTGAGTACTACAATGTTGATTGTATCGAAACATTGACTGGTTTCAAATATATTGGCGGAAAGATTCTTGAGTTTGAGAAGAGTGGACATGGAACATTCGTGGCAGGCTTTGAAGAGTCTTACGGATATCTAGTTGGTACACATGCTAGAGATAAAGACGCGGTTGTAGCAGCTATGGTCTTTAGCGAGGCCGCAGCATACTATAAGCAGTGGGACATTTCTCTTTGGGATAAGATAAAAGAATTATACTGGAGATACGGTTACTGGAGAGACAAGACTGAGTCTATTACTCTTAAAGGCAAAGAGGGAATTGAAAAGATTAACAATACAATCGAGAAACTTCGTGAGAATCCACCAAAAGAATTAGCTGGAATTCCTACAAAGGTATTTAAAGATTACAAGTTTGGAACAGTTAAGAATTTCGAGACCGGGGAAGAATCAGACACAGGACTTCCTAAGTCAAACGTTTTGTATTTTGAGTTCGATTGCGACTGCGCAGCCTGGCTGGCAATCAGACCTTCAGGTACGGAACCTAAACTTAAATTCTATTATGGCTTGAAAGGTCAGACAGAAGAGGAAGCAGATGAGAAGATTGCAAAACTTGGAGAAGCAACAATTAACATGGTAAATGAAATGTTGAAATAAATAATAAACACCATAATGTACATACGTTATGGTGTTTTGTTTTCTAAATGGCTAACAGTCATAAAATTTTATGTAAACCGAGGGCGATATGAAGAGTATTAAGTTAAAAGCATATGGAAAAATTAATCTGGGCCTAGATGTGTTAGGCAAAAGAGATGATGGATACCATGATCTTGATATGATTATGCAAAGTGTTGACCTACACGATGTAATAACTATTACAAAGAACGATAGTGGAGAAATTACAGTTAAGTCTAACACTTCCAAAATCCCGAACGACAAATCAAACCTAGCCTACAGAGCAGCTAAACTTTTGATGGAAGAGTTTAACATAGAAAAAGGTGTAGAGATAGAAATAGAGAAAAACATTCCTATCTCAGGTGGAATGGCCGGCGGAAGCGCAGACTGCGCAGCAGTTCTAAAAGGAATGAACAAACTATTCAAACTTAAACTAACAGAGCAGCAGCTTATGGCTAGAGGAGTAAGATTGGGAGCGGACGTTCCATTTTGCATTATGGGAAAAACCGCCCGCGCCGAAGGAATTGGCGAAGTCCTAACTCCTATCCCAAACAAGCTAAAAGGATACTTGGTTATAGCAAAACCACCTATCTCGGTTTCTACAGGATTTGCTTATGGCCAAATTGATAAAGTTAAGATAAAGAATAGACCTGATACAGAGGGCATTATAGAAGCCATTAAAGAGAATGACTTGAATTCTTTGGTGAAGACTATTTGCAATGTGTTTGAGGAAGTTACTATTCCAGAGCACAAAGAAATAGAAGAGATAAAAACAAAACTAAAAGATTGTGGCGCGCTAAACGCTATGATGTCAGGAAGTGGTCCTACAGTATTTGGAATATTTGAAGATAAGAAAAAGGCTGTGGAAGCAATCGATCGCATAAAGGAATTAGACGTTTTAGAACAGCTTTTCTTAGCAAAATTTGTTAACTAATAATTAACAATTAGTTTATTGACGAAAACAGACCTTAAGAGTAGAATGTAACAAGGTGATTTATGGATACATTAAATAACAACGCGCCTATCGGAGTCTTTGACTCGGGTGTAGGCGGGCTCACAGTAGCTAGAGAGATAATTAGACAATTGCCAAATGAGAGCATCGTATATTTCGGTGACACGGCTAGAGTGCCTTACGGAAGTAAGTCAAAGGACACTATCATTCGTTTCTCAAGACAGATAGTGAATTTCCTAAAGACTAAAAATGTTAAGGCTATTGTTTTTGCGTGCAACACAGCCAGTGCCTTTGCGCTAGATACTATCGAGCGCGAGCTAGACATTCCAGTTATTGGCGTGGTTAAGCCTGGCGCTATCACGGCTATTCACAGCACAAAGAACAAACGTATCGGAATCATCGGAACTGAAGGTACAATCAAGAGTGAAATGTACACAAGCTACATTCAAAGCATCGACAAAGACATAGAAGTAGTCGGAAAGGCATGTCCTTTGTTTGTTCCGCTAGTGGAAGAGGGAATGCTGGATGATGAAGTCACAAAAGAGATGGCTACTAGATATCTAAAGGAACTCCAAAATGAAAACATCGATAGCTTGATTTTGGGTTGTACACACTATCCACTTCTAAGAAAGATGGTTGGAAAGATTATGGGTCCAGATGTTTGCCTGGTTAACCCAGCGTATGAGACTGCTATTGGTCTTCGTGATATGTTGTCAGAAACAGGACTATCGGCAGATGAGGGAGCAGTTCCATCATACGAGTTTTATGTAAGTGATGATCCACTAAAATTTAAACAATTTGCAAACACTATAATGCCAACAGATATTGGTATTGTGAAAGAGGTCAATATAGAAAATTATTAAA
>CAMVRH010000038.1 GCA_947169835.1 uncultured Lachnospira sp.
CCACTAAGTTTGGTTTTAAATTCGCCTGACTTCCATGAGCCAAACAAACAAATAGTTTGTCACCTTGTTTTTCCAACTTATAGATCATTGGTTTTATATCAACAATCTTCTCACTCTTCTTAGTTTTCTTTAGCACTTCAATTTTATTTTGACTTAAAAATTTATCTATTGTTTCTTCGTCGAAGTCCATATCAACTAGATAATCTGCAGCCGTCAAAAGTGCCATACTCTTTTTAGCATCATCTGGAAGCTGAATATACTTAAGTATTTGGATTTCATTTACTGTATGTTCATTAAGCACTTTAACAGCATACTCTGGATCTATCTCAGAATTTGTTTCAATGTCGAAGTACTCTCCCTTACTTTCTATGCCGACACTGAGCGGTGATGTAAAAGACATTATTTGATGAGGATGATAGCCTTGAGAATATGTTACATCAAGCTTTGCTCTTCTAATTAGTTTTTGGAAATATCTCATAACATCAAGGTGTCCAATGAATTTTACATTTCCAGTTTTAGAAAATTTAATTCTAGCTTTCATTAGAAACACCTCCTTTGTCTTGGAAGCATACACCACATCCGTAAGATGCAGCACCACACCCAGCGCATTTTTCTCTACAGTTTGGAGTGACCGCTTCTTCTTTTGCTCTATTCCACTCATCTAACAAGAACTTCTTTGTAACACCTACATCGATCATATCCCAAGGGAATATTTCATTATCGTTGCGGGTTCTTGTTAAATAGAAATCCATATCCACGCCTGTTTTTTCAATTGCCTCTTTCCAAAGTTCGGCATTATGATGTTCAGACCAAGCATCGTAAATACCACCATGCTTGTAAACATACACAAGAAGATCTGAAAGTTTTCTGTCCCCACGCGCAAACAATCCTTCAAGCACACTTATATCAGATGTGTGGTATTTAAAACTAATACTCTTTCTATTTAAAGTTTCTTTCAATTTATCTTTTACTAATCCAGCTCTATGCAAGAACTTTTCTTCACTACACATCGGCGCCCATTGGAATGGAGTAAAAGGCTTTGGCACAAAGAAAGATGAACTAGCATTCACCTGACATCTTCCCATTCTCTCTTCTTTAGGAACAGTATCATAATATAGCATAGCTATATCTTCGCAAAGATCCATAATAGCCTCAGCGTCTTCATCTGTCTCAAATGGCTGACCAAGCATAAAGTATAACTTAACCTTTTTCCATCCACCTTTAAAAGCAGTCTCGCAACCTTTTAATATTTCTTCTTTAGTCAAACCTTTATTAATTACATCTCTCATTCTTTGCGAACCAGCTTCGGGTGCAAAGGTAACAGAGTTCTTTTTTAAATCTTGAATCTTACTCATTACATCTAAAGAAAATGCATCAATTCTTAGACTTGGAAGCGAGATATTAACATGTCGTTTTGCACACTCTTCCATTAAGAAATCAACCAGTTCTTTTAGCTGCGAATAATCACTACTGCTAAGTGATGCCAAAGATATTTCACCTTGTCCTGTCGATTCAAGCATCTCAACAGCCTGCTTCTTTAAAGTTTCAACATTCTTTTCACGAAGAGGTTTGTAAACTGAACCCGCCTGGCAGAATCTACATCCTCTAATACAACCTCTTTGAATCTCAAGAACGCATCTATCTTGTGTTACTTGCATATATGGAACAAGTGGTTTTGTTGGATAGTCAACTGCGTCAAAGTCCTTAACCACTTCTTTTTTTACTTTCTCAGGAACACCTTCTCTGTTAGGTTTAATTTCTTTTATAGTTCCATCGTCGTTATATAAAACATCATAAAGACTAGGAACATACATTCCGGGAATCTTTGATGCTTCAAATAAAAACTCTTTTCTATCAAATCCATTCTTTTGGTGTTCTTTATATAAATCTAAAAGTTCAGCGTACTTCGTCTCACCTTCACCTATATAAAAAATGTCAAAGAAATCTGCAATAGGTTCTGCATTATAAGTACACGGACCACCGCCCGTAACTATTGGATCATTTTCAGTTCTATCTTTTGAATACAAAGGAATTTGTGCCAAGTCTAAAATTTGTAAAACATTTGTATAGCACATTTCATATTGAAGAGTTATTCCAAGAAAATCAAAATCTTTGATAGGCTCTTGTGATTCAAGAGCAAAAAGAGGAATGTTGTTTTCTCTCATTTCTTTGTCGAGGTCTGGCCATGGAGAGTATACTCTCTCACAGTATGTGTCCTCGCGTTTATTAAACATATCATACAGAATTTGAATGCCAAGGTGTGACATTCCAATTTCATATACATCAGGAAAACACATGGCAAATCTGATATCCACATCATTCGGATTCTTTTTTACCATGTTTACTTCCCCACCAATGTATCTTGATGGCTTGTCTAATTTCATTAATAATTCATCGCTTAAAGCCAATTTACACATAAGAAGATTTTAACATAAAACAATTAATTATGATATAATACTCTTTAGTGTAAAGGAGAAAAAATGTTTAAGTACGACACGCACATTCACACAAAAGAAGGAAGCCTTTGTGCTACTGCATCAGGTAGTTATCAGGCTGAAGCATATAAAGATGCTGGTTATACTGGCATCATTATTACTGATCATTTTTTCAGAGGAAATACTACTATTCGACGCGATTTACCTTGGGAAGAACGAATTGATTTGTTCTGCAAAGGATATGAAAACGCTAAAGCTAAAGGTGATGAGATTGGTATAGATGTATTCTTCGGTTGGGAAGAAACTTATGAAGGTCAAGACTTCTTAATATATGGACTAGACAAAGAATGGATGAAAGCTCATCCAGAAATGGAATACTGGACCATCAGAGAACAATTCGAAGCCGTAGATAAAGCCGGTGGATTAGTAATTCACGCACATCCATTTAGAGATAGACCTTACATTCCAAAAATAAGATTATTCCCTAACCACGTGCATGGAGTTGAAATCTTTAATGCGGGAAACTTTCCAGAAGAAAATGACGAGGCATTTATGTATGCTAAAAAATATAAACTTCCAGTTACTGCAGGATCTGATTCTCATCATCACAACATTGTCTGTTCTGGAATCGAGTGTAAAGATAGATGGAAATCTATTCAAGATTACATTAAGATAATTAAAAAGGAAAAACCGATTACATTAATATATTAAAAAAGAAGTGCCTTTCGGCACTTCTTTTAATTTATTAATCTAGTTTTGCTTTGATGTAATTATAATAAGTTTTCATTTTATAATATTTTCCAGAGTAATCAGTATTATATATTTTCACTTTTTCACCAGCTCGTAACTCTTGAATACAAGTAGATGATACGTTAAGAAGTTTTCCTTTCTTGTTGAAATAAACTCTCACTCTTTCGAAAACGCCATCACTCTTACTATTATTCTTCATAGAAATTCTCTTAAGACCATCTTGCTTTTTAATATTCTTGATAATAACTTTTTTCTTTGATATTTGTTTTCCTTTAGCCTTTTTAATCTTTATATGTTTGATTTTATATGAGCTAAATGATGGCATTTCTTCAACATTACCAATCCCAATATAACTTACTTGCGCTACGATCAAACTATGACTAGTTCTATAAACTTCCTTCTTGTCTGAGCCTTTACCTTTGTAGTAAATCACATCAAAAGTAACATCTGCTAGCTTTTTGTTCTTGTTAGTCACAAGAATAACCTTTTTACAAGCACAATCATCTTCTGGCAAGTAAACAGAACCTTTACATTTCTTTACAGCAATTTTTACTTTTTTCTTGCTAAACTTTTTTGCTTGAACTGTTGCAGGTGCAAATGCAACGCAGCATCCTGCCACTAAAACGAAACATAAAACAATAGATAATAGTTTCTTTTTCATAATAATTTCCTCCTCACATTATAAGCCGAACTATAACTACATTTTTATTCTAACATAATAAAAGAATATTGCATATAAAAACCGCAAGAATCAACTTGCGGTTTAATGTTTATCTCCTTGATAATTCTTCAGTTATGTCTTCCCACGTCACACCACGCTCAGCCATAAGGACCATTACGTGATATAGGAAATCAGAAATCTCATACTTCATTTCTTGTGCGTCTGGGTTTTTAGCAGCAATAACAATCTCTGTTGCTTCCTCTCCCACCTTCTTTAGAATCTTATCGATTCCTTTGTCGAACAAGTAATTAGTGTATGAACCTTCTTTAGGGTTTTCTTTTCGATCTAAAATTACATTGTAGACTTCTTCGAAAACCTTCATAGGATTTGTGTTATCAATTTCACTTTCGATAATGTCATTAAAGAAACAACTCTCAGCCCCTGTGTGACAAGCAACACCAACTTGATAAACTTTTGCAAGCAATGTGTCTTTGTCGCAGTCGGCATAAAGTTCCTTCACATATTGGAAGTGACCTGATGTCTCGCCCTTCACCCACTGCTCATCTCTGCTTCTTGAGTAATAAGTCATCTTGCCTGTGCTGATAGTGTTATTAAAAGCATCTTCATTCATATATGCAAGCATCAAAACTTTTTCAGTCTTAAAATCTTGAACAACCACAGGAACTAATCCCTGATCATTTGTTTTAAGTTCTGAAAAATCAATCTTTGCATCAAATATACAAACATCTTTACCTTCAGCTTTAAGTTCTAACTTCTTAGCATAAAAATCTGTGTCCTCTTCGAAAGTGTATTCTAATACATCACTAGCAGTCACAAATCTTTCCACGCCAAAACGTTTCTCGCCTTCTTCTAATACGTCAGTATCAATTTCATCTTTAACAATAAGGCTTGCTCCAGCATAAAAATATTTCTTTATATCTTCCAAACGATTAACTGTGCCATCTACCACAAAATCAATATCAAAGTTATTCTTAATATCAATCATCGCAGAGATGTTTGCATCGTGCTCGGCATCTGATGTGGATTTATCAACTATATAAATTCCATCAGCACCCTTGTTTTTAAGTTCAATCGCCTGTGAAACAGGGCTCTTGTCAGAGCCCTTTACATTTCCATTATCTAAAATTATTTTTGAATATAATTTAATCTTGCTCATTATAGTGTTCCTTTCGTAGAAAGTACATCTGAAATTCTACCGTCTAGAGTTGTTGCTTGATCTAGAGCTTTTGCAAATGACTTAAACATTGCTTCTATCATGTGGTGATTATTTCCAGACTCTAGCATCTTTAGGTGTAGATTCATTCCTGTTGTGTATGTGAGTGCATAGAAAAACTCTTTAACCATTTCTGTATCAAAGTATCCCACACGCTCTACAGTGAATTCTGCGTCAAAGACCAAGTAAGGTCTGCCAGATAAATCTACCGCGCAAAGACAAAGTGACTCATCCATTGGAAGAATCATATTCCCATAACGCTTGATAGACTTCTTATCGCCCAACGCATTTCTAATAGCTACACCAAGTGCAATACCTGTGTCTTCTATTGTGTGGTGCGAATCGACAATCAAATCGCCTTCCACTTTCACATCTAAATCAAACAAGCCGTGTTTAGCGAAGCTTGTTAGCATGTGATCGAAGAAACCAATACCTGTATCAATATTAGTTTTACCCTTACCATCTAGATTGATAGTAATCTCGATTTTTGTCTCTTCAGTATTTCTTTTACATTCACCTATTCTACTCATTTTTTCTCTCCAAATATTTAATCGTCAAATCTTACTTTAATAGAATTTGCGTGTGCTGTCAAACCTTCAGCCTTAGCAAAATCTTGTATATCATCCTTAATCTCACTTAGTGATTCTTCATTATAAAAAATGATACTAGATTTCTTTTGGAAATCATAAACACCAAGTGGTGAGAAGAATTTTGCTGTTCCATTTGTTGGAAGAACGTGGTTTGGTCCTGCAAAGTAATCGCCCAATGGTTCAGAAGAATACTCTCCTAGGAATATTGCTCCAGCGTTCTTGATCTTATCCATAGTTTCAAACGGATCTTTAGTCAAAAGCTCTAAGTGCTCAGATGCAATCTCATTTGCCATATCACAAGCTTCATCGATTGATTCTGTTAAAAGAATATATCCATAGTTGTCTAATGACTTCTTAATAATCTCTGAACGCTCTAGTTCATTTGCAAACTTTTCGACCCACTCTGAAACTTCATTAGCCAACTTCTCACTATCAGTCAAAAGAATGGCTGAAGCTAATTCGTCGTGCTCTGCTTGAGATAATAAATCAGCAGCCACATACTTTGGATTAGCCGAATCATCTGCAATCACTAATACTTCACTAGGTCCAGCAATCGAATCAATACTTACATATCCAAAGACTGCTTTTTTAGCGAGTGCGACAAAGATATTTCCAGGTCCCACTATCTTATCAACCTTCGGAATAGATTCTGTACCGTAAGCTAGTGCACCTACAGCTTGAGCACCTCCAACTTTATAAATCTTATCAACTCCAGCTTCATGTGCAGCCACTAAAGTGTTTGAGTTAACCTTGCCATCTTTTCCAGGAGGTGTAACCATAATCACTTCATCTACGCCTGCCACTTTGGCTGGAATAACATTCATAAGTACTGATGATGGATAAGCAGCCTTTCCACCAGGAACATAAACGCCAACTTTTGATAAAGGTGTAACTTTTTGTCCTAGCTTTGTGCCATTTGTTTTTTCATCAATCCATGTTTCTGCTTTTTGCTTTTCGTGGAAGTCTCTAATGTTTGCAATTGATTTTCTCATTACTTCAATCAATTTATCATCCACTTCATCATATGCTTCTTCTAATTCTTCAGTAGTTACTAAAATATTAGAAGCATCAATATCAGCACCGTCAAACTTTTTAGTATATTCAAAAACTGCTTTGTCTCCGTTCTCTCTAACATTGACAAGAATCTCATTAACAGTTTGAGTATACTCATCATAGTTATTAGGACTGCGCTTAAGCAAATTGTCTAAAATATTTTGTTTTGTACTCTCATCTAGTTTAATAATTCTCATTTATATTACCTTCTGTAAATCTGAAATAATTTTCTTTATTCTTTCATCTTCCATTTTCATACTAACCTGGTTTACAACCATTCTAGCAGAAAGCGGACAAATCTCTTCTAATACTTCCAATCCGTTTTCTCGAAGTGTAGTTCCTGTTTCAACTATATCAACTATCACCTCTGACAAGCCGACGATTGGAGCAAGTTCAACTGATCCATTTAGTTTAATAACATCAACAGTCTTATGCTTTTTGTTATAGAAATAATCTTTAGCAATCTTTGGATATTTTGAAGCAACGCGAATCATACTACCGTCATTTAATAATTCTTTGGCGCTGGCTGGTCCGCAAACGCACATCTTACATTTACCAAAGTCTAAGTCCAAAACTTCATACAACTTTCTGTCTTCTTCCATAATTGTATCTTTACCTACGATACCAATGTCGGCAGCGCCGTACTCTACATAAGTAGGCACATCTGTAGCCTTCGACAAAAAGAATTTAAGTTTCAACTCTTCATTAACAAATATTAATTTTCTAGTATCTTTATCTTGCATCTCCTTGCATTCGATGCCAATTTTTTCAAACATTTCCATGGCACTCTTTGCAAGTCTACCTTTCGCAAGAGCAAATGTTAAATATTTCATAATTCTATAAC
>CAMVRH010000039.1 GCA_947169835.1 uncultured Lachnospira sp.
GAAGAGCGAAATATTCGTCGTTATAAAGACAGCACTTATTTTGCACCTATCATAGGATATACAGGAACTATTTCAACAGAAGAATTAGATAAAAAGAACGAAGAAGGAAGTAATTACGTTGCATCAGATGTCATTGGTAAAGCAGGTATTGAATCCGCAGAAGAAGATGAATTGCAAGGTAAGCGCGGCGAAGAAAAAATATTTGTAGATAGTACTGGTAAGATACTTAGCACAATTTCTAAAAAAGACAGTACTGCTGGAAATGATGTTTATTTATCAATCGACAGTAAACTTCAGAAGTCTGCTTACAAATTGCTAGAAAAGAAAATTGCGTCCATACTTTTGTCGGAGATTGTTAACCACGATGTAAAAGAACCTGAAGACGACGACAACGATAGTAAGATAAAACTTATTCCAGCAAAGAAGGTAATTTCGCAGCTTATAACAAACAATGTAGTTTCAATTCCAACTATTGATTCTAAATCAAGTAAAAATGAAAAAGAATTTTATAAAGAATACGAAACTTCACTTGAAAAAACTTTAAAGAAACTTGAGAAGCAGTTAAATAATAGTCATTCTACAAAATATAATGATTTAAACAAAGAGTACCAGGATTACAACGATTATATTTATGATATGTTGAAAAACAATGGCGTTCTTTTGACAGCAAGTATTGATACAGAGAATAAAGTTTATCAAAAATATGTCGCAGGTAAAACTTCAACTAATGTTTTCTTGCATGAAGCAATCAGACAGAATTGGATTAATATTGAAGCTCTTAAAGTGAATCAAGAGTACTTATCTACTGAAGAAACATACGACACAATTGTTGAATATATCATTAATACATTTAGAAAAGATGAAACATTTGGCAAGAAGGTAATTCAGTATAGAGTGGCTGATAATACCATTAATGCTTGTGAGATTTTATTGCTTCTTTATGATCAGGATGTCTTTGAAATGAACAAGACTATGTATCATAGATTGCAATCTCACGATTCCTATGTGGCTTATAGATTTATTAAAAGACAGATTAAAGAATTAAAAATTACTCCAGCGCAAATAGCGCTAGATCCATGTTCTGGTTCAGTAGTAGTTACTGACCCTAACAATGGACAAGTTAAAGCTTTAGTAACTTATCCAAGTTATGATAACAATATGTTGTCAGGTTCTGTAGATCCTGATTACTGGGCAAAATTAGTTGATGATCAGTCGGATCCTCTATACAACAGAGCGACTCAAGGTTTAACAGCCCCTGGTTCAACATTCAAGATGGTTACTTCATTTACAGCGCTAGAAAATGAAAAAGTTGGAACAAGTGAAATTGTAAATGCTAAAGGTAAGTTTAAGAAAATTAAACCTTCACCTAAGTGTTGGTATTATCCACACGTCCATGGAAAGATTAATATAGAGGAAGCCATTGCTCAGTCGTGTAACTATTTCTTCTTTGAAATGGGTTATAGATTAGGTAAAGTTAATGGCAAATATGACAGTACTATAGGTCTAGATAAACTTGAAAAGTATGCAACTAAACTTGGATTAAATATGAAATCTGGTGTTGAGATTACTGAATCTAAACCTCATTTCTCTACAGAGTCATCTGTTCATTCGGCAATTGGCCAGGGTAGTAATGCATATGCCCCAGTTCAATTATCAAGGTATATTTCAACGCTTGCTAATGGCGGAACAAATTATAAATTATCACTAATTAATAAAATTGCTTCGTCAAATGGAAAGACTGTTGAAAAGAATAAAGCAGTAAGCAAGAATAAAGTTGGTGGACAAATATCTACTTGGGATGTTGTTTCTCGTGGTATGAGAAAGGTTATAACTGATGGTACAGTAACAAAGTATTTCAAAGACACAAAGATTAAGATTGCTGGTAAGTCAGGAACAGCCCAAGAGAATAAGAAGAGAAATGACCACGCTTTGTTTGTAGCATACGCACCATATAATAAACCAGAGATTACATGTACAGCTGTAATACCATACGGAAATTCATCACATGATTCGGCTGAATTAGCTAAGAATGTAATTCAATATTACTATGGTGAAATTGATAATAAAGACATTAGCAAACGAGTAAAGACTGAAAGTTCAAGTGATGGAGTACAAGATTAAACTAAGAGGAATTTATGTTTAAAAAGATTAAAGATTTAATAACTTCATATAAATTATCGAAACTAAACTTCAGACTTTTAGTTTATGTTTTTGCGCTTACAACTTTGGGTGTGTTTGCAATTGGTAGTGCTACAGAAGGACAAGACTACCAATTAAGACAAATAGTAGGTGTAGTTGTTGCTTTAGCAGGACTAATTGTACTAACATTGTTTAGTTATAAATTTGTTTTTAAATTTTACTGGCCACTATATTTTGTAGCAATTGGACTATTGTTGTTGGTTTTAATTTTAGGACAAACAAAACTTGGTGCTACTAGATGGATCGATCTTGGATTCGTTCAGTTCCAGCCATCCGAAGTAGCTAAGTTGTTCTTGATTATTTTCGTGGTCATGTTTATACAAAAGCACTACGAAACACTAGATACTCCAAAGACTTTAGGGTTAGTAAATCTATTTGCTCTAATTATTCTATTTTTGATTTTTAGAGAGCCTGATTTGTCTTCAACCATAGTTCTTTTTGTTACGTTTTGTGCTATAATGTTCTTATCGAACATGAGTGGAAAAATCATTGCGGCTATCGCCATAATAGCAGTGCCAGTAGTACTTGTATTCGGTTTCTTCGCGATAAACCCTAACAGTGGAATCTTGCAAGAGTACCAGTACAATCGTATCGTAGGATTTTTCCAAGAAGACAATAAAGAAGCCAAAGAAATCAGATATCAGCAAGAAAACTCACTTCTTGCCATCGGATCTGGCGGTCTAAGAGGTAAAGGTATTGAAAACGAAAATGCCACTTCAGTTAAGAACGGTAAATTCTTATCAGAAGCCCATACAGACTTTATCTTTACAATTATAGGTGAAGAGTTAGGATTCTTTGGCGCGGCAGCTGTCATTATACTATTATTGTTAGTTGTCATTGAGTGTATGATTGTTGGTTCTAGAGCCCCCGATATTGGTAGTAGATTATTCTGTTACGGATTTGGAGTTCTAATAGCAATTCAATCATTCATTAATATATCTGTTGCCACGATGTTACTTCCAAATACTGGTGTGACATTACCGTTCGTAAGTTACGGACCTACATCCTTGCTCAGTTTATTCTGTGGTATAGGAATTGTATTGAATATTGGTTTACAGAGACAAAAATAAATGCTATGTGCGTTGCACTTTAAGCAGCAAACTTAAATATAAATAAAATACAAGGAGGATAGCGCTATGGTGAAGATTATCTGTGGTGCCAAAGGCAAAGGAAAAACAAAGGAGATGTTAACTCTAGCAGCACAAGCTGTTAAAGATGTAGACGGTTCAGTAGTTTACATTGATAAGAGCGATCAACACATGTATGAGTTAAACAATCAGATTAGATTAATTGATATTTCAGAATATCCAGTTAAATCTAGTGATAGTTTCCTAGGATTCGTATCAGGATTGCTTGCAGGTAACCACGATATTGAAATGGTTTTCATCGACAGTTTACTAAAACTATCTGCACTTACTGCTTCAGAGATTGCTACCATTATTGATAAGCTAGATGCTTTAAGCACTGATGTAGAATTTGTTGTAAGTATTAGTGCAAACAAAGATGATTTACCAGATAGCGTACAGGACAAGATTGTATTTTCTTGTTAATTCATTGTAAAAGGCGAGAGTTTATACTTTCGCCTTTTAAGGATTAAAGATGGCAAAAAGAAATAGTAGAGAAGTACCATACAAGAAGAGACGATTCCATTTGAATGTTGGTATTGTTGTTCTTATAGTTGGTGTTGTTTACTTGACCATCTTTGGCATATTGGCTATGACTTCTAAAAAGACAAAGTTTTATGAAGTTTCGCCAGGAACCAACGCAGAAAACAATTCAAAAATATATTCTGGATTAGCTATTAGAAAAGAAAAGATTGCTACAGCAAAATCCACTGGATATATTGAATTTTTTGTGCGAGATGGTCTACGAGTTTCAAAAAGTACAACTTTGTACAGTATAGACTCGTCAGGTAAATTGACTGACTATATAGCAAAGAGCAATAACAAATCAAAGTTATCGGCTGAGAACGTATCATCATTAACAGAACTAATTAACGACTACAGCAGTGATTATGATGATATGTCTTTTAATGATGTCTACGAATTTAAGTCATCTTTAAAAGGATCAGTTATTGATTTGATCAATACAAAAACATTGAAAAAAATTGCCAGCAAGACTGGTACAACATATTCAATAAATAAATCAAAATACTCAGGTATTGTTTCATATCAACTAGATGGTTTTGAAAATATTAAACCTAAAGAATTAGAAGAAAAAGATTTCACTAAAGCCTCACGAAAAATCACAACAATAAAAACAGGTGATCAAATGGCTGAAGGTGAAAGTATATATAAAGTTATTACTGATGATGAGTGGAGTATTGCCATTGAATTAGAAGATGAAGATATTCAAAAATATAAAAAGACAAAAGGCATTAGATTAAAATTCATCAATGACAATTTAGATACAACAGCTAATTTTAAAATAGTAACAGGCAAAGATAATAAGAAATACGGAATAATTAGTTTATCTAAATACGCAATCAGATTTGCAAATGATAGATTTGTTAATGTTCAAATCATAAATGATGTAGAAGATGGATTGAAAATCCCTAAGAGTTCATTGGTTAAAAAGAAGGTATATATTATTCCAAAAGAATTCGGTACGGCTGGTGGCAACTCTGATGATATAGCATTTAACATTAAGAAAGCAAATGGGAAAAACTCAATAGTTTACCCACCAATTGCCTACTCGGACTCTAAGAACTATTATGTATCTACATCATCCTTTGACGTGGGCGATACTTTGATAATGCCTAACTCAACTGAAACCTATACAATTGGAAAGACAAAATCATTTAACGGTGTTTACAATATTAATAATGGTTATACAAAATTTGTTAGAGTAAAGATTTTAAACTCTACAGATGAATACTATATTATAAAGTCGGGCGACGTGTTTAGTGTTTCTATTTACGATAGAATTGTTCTAAACTCTGACTCCGTCAAAGAAAATCAAATCGTTAAACAATAAAGGAAATATATGATAGTAGAAAGTATTAAAGAAATTCAAAATGAAATAAAAGAAGTCTGCGACAAAGTTGGTAGAGATGCAAATGAAGTGACTTTAATTGCTGTTAGTAAGACCAAACCTTACACTGATGTTGAAGAAGCTTTGGAAAGTGGATGTGTCGACTACGGCGAAAATAAAGTTCAGGAACTGGATCAGAAATATGATTTGCTACCTAAAAATATTCACTGGCATATGATAGGTCACTTACAGAGAAATAAAGTTAAATACTTAGTTGGAAAAGCTAAGATGATTCATTCTGTTGATTCACTAAGATTGGCAAATCAGATTGAAAAAGAATATGCAAAAAAAGATATGACTGCTGATATTTTGATTGAAGTAAATATGGCAGGAGAAGAGAGCAAGTTTGGAATCAAACCTGAAGAAACAGAACAATTAATTAGAGAAATATCTCAATTAGAGCATGTTAAAGTATGTGGTTTGATGACGATTGCACCATACACTTTGAACCCAGAAGACAATAGGATTTACTTCAAAAAGCTGAGAGAATTATCAGTTGACATCGACTCTAAAAACATCGATAATGTTACTATGAGTGAGCTCTCAATGGGTATGTCTGGTGACTACAAAGTCGCGATTGAAGAAGGATCTACTATGATAAGAGTTGGCACAAAAATATTTGGCGAAAGAAATTATAATATATAATCAGGAGATGATAAAATGGGCGCATTAGATAAGATTAAAAATCTATTTACAATTAATTATGAAGACTTTGACGACGACCTTTATGGCGATGAATATTATGATGATGTAGAAGATACTAAAGCAATTAAAAAAGCTGCAAAGGCTAAAAAGTCAAAATATGATGATTATGAAGATGATGAAGTTTATACTAAACCATCTCGTTCATTTAGATCATCTAAAAAAGTTGTTCCTATGACACAGACAAGAACAGCCTTTGAAGTAAATGTTATTAAGCCAACAGGTTATGAAAATACTACTGACATAATTGATACATTGCTAGAAGGAAAAGCTGTGGTTTTAAATCTTGAAGGTTTGAAACTTGATATAGCACAAAGAATTGTTGATTCGGTTTCAGGTGGATGCTATGCCATATCAGGAAACTTGCAGAGAGTAAGCGGATACATTTATTTAATTACACCTGCTAGAATTGAGATTTCTGGAGACATTATGGACATAGTAAATGGAATTGACATAAACGCTAGCGCAAACACAAGCGCATCATATTAAGATATAATACCTCCTGAGTTGTCAGGAGGTTTATTTTGTTAGGAGATTATTATGGATAATATAATTCAAATTAATAACGAAGGCGAGCATACTTACGATATTATTTTTAGTGATAATTTTAAAATACTAAAAGATGAATTATTGAAATTAAATATTGAGAAAAAGCGCATTTGTATCGTTACAGATTCAAATGTTGCTGGCCTATACGCTAATGAAGTTAAAAGCTTAGTTGATATGATTTGTAGACAATGTATTGTCGTTCAATTTAACGCCGGTGAACTATCTAAACGCCAAGAAACAGTTAATAAAATATATGATGTCTTAGTAAGGAAAAAGTTTGACAGAAAAGATATTTTGATTGCGCTTGGTGGCGGAGTGGTAGGTGATATTACTGGTTTCGTGGCTGCCACATATATGCGCGGAATTGATTATGTTCAAGTTCCAACTACATTATTATCTCAAGTTGACTCTAGTATTGGTGGCAAGACTGGAATAGATTATAAAGATCATAAAAATATTATCGGTGCCTTCAAAATGCCTAAGTTGGTGTATATTAATTTAAATACTTTAAAATCTTTGCCTGATAGAGAATTTAATGCTGGTATGGGTGAAGTTATTAAGTATGGATTAATAATGGCAGATGATTTTTATCATTACTTAAATAAGAATATTGCTAAAATCAAATCGAGAGATTTAAGTACATTATCGAATGTTGTATACATGTGTTGTAGGCTAAAGAAAATTATTGTAGAGGATGATCCATACGAGAAGAATGTTCGTAAAATTTTAAACTTTGGTCATACATTTGGACATGCAATCGAAAAATGTAAAGGATTTGAATACTTACACGGCGAATGTGTTTCGCTAGGAATTGTTGCCGCATCATATATTTCTTATAAGATTAATCAAATAGATTCACAAACATTTAACGATATTAAAAACACATTAGCATCTTTCGGCTTGCCAGTTACTGTTTCCGGAATCAGTCCAAACAGTATTTTAAGAGAAATTCTTAACGATAAAAAAATGCACTCGGGATATATTACATTTATTGTTCTCAAGCG
>CAMVRH010000040.1 GCA_947169835.1 uncultured Lachnospira sp.
TGGTGTGAAGCAACTCTTACTTGAATTCTTAAAATTCTCAGAAGCAAGAATCGGCACTTACTTTATGACTCTTGTCATCCTATTCATTGATAAAATGACATTCAATCATCCAAAGACAGCTAAAATGATTGGTCTTATTTTGACCATTATCTTAAATTATATATTTAGTAAATTATTTATATTTAGTAAAAAGGAGCCAAAACAAAATGAAGAGAACTAAGAAGAAATTCTCAATGCAAGCATGGCTTAAAGCAAATAAATTTTATTTACTTGCTTTTATTTTGCCTGTAGTTTCTATGCTAGTTGTTTTTGCATTCAAGGGAATTGCACCATTCGGTAATTTAACTTATCTAAGGAGTGACTGCTATCACCAGTACACACCTTATCTAGAGATTCTAAGAGATAAGTTGCACAGCGGCGGCAGCCTACTTTATACATGGGAGATTGGTGGCGGAATGAACTTTATCGCTATCATGGCTTACTACTTAGCCAGCCCAGCCAATATTTTAACTTTGATTTGGCCTAGCAATATGGCTGATATTACTGATTTCTTTATCGTAGTTAAAATGGGACTTGCTGGTTTCTCAATGACTTACTTCTTAACAAAGAGATTCGGTAAGGAAGGTGCTACTCCAGTGGCATTCGGTATGGCTTACGCATTGTCAGCATACTTTGCAGCATTCAGTTGGAACATTATGTGGCTTGACTGTATGTGGCTACTTCCATTTATCATTCTCGGATTAGAGAAATTAGTTAGAGAAGGAAAAGCATTAATGTATTGTATAGCATTAGGTTTGGGAATATTCTCAAACTACTACATCGGCATTATGCTTTGCCTATTTAGTGTATGCTACTACATCTATCTATTTGCTGTAACAGAAATCCCTGGCAAAGAAGATACATTTAAGAGCAAGGCTTTTGCCAGACTCAAACTAACTGGTAGATATGCACTATACTCACTTATAAGTGGTGGTCTTGCAATGGTTGTCATTCTTCCAGAGTACTTCAACCTTATGCTTACAAAATCAGCAGACACTACATTCCCAACAGAGATTACAGAGTACTTCTCTTTGATTTATACATTCTTTAGATCACTAATTACAATCCCTGTAGCGGACCTTAACTTCTATCACGACCCTAACGTTTACGCTTCAGTGGCTGTATTTATTGTGATTCCATTGTTCTGGCTATGTAAAAACATCAGCATCAAAGAGCGTGTTGCAAAAACAATCTTTATGCTCTTTATGCTACTAAGTTTCAATATAAATATACTTGATTACATTTGGCACGGTTTCCATTTCCCTAACAGTCTACCTTGTAGACAGTCATTCCTATATATCTTCTTGATTTTGACTATGGGTTACGAGGCTGCAATGCATATCAAGGACTTCAAATACAAACATATCATTGGTGCTACTGGCGGAGCTATTGCACTTCTACTTTTATTCGAGCAAATCTTCGACAAAGACAAGATAGAAATGTTTACTAAGCCAACTACTAGCATCACTATGGTTCGAGTAGTATTCTTGAGCATTACATTCATAGTAATTTATGCATTTATTATGTGCCTATACAAATACAAACCTCAGATGAAGGGATTCTTTGCATATTTAATGATACTTGCACTATTCTGTGAGTTGACTTTGAATATGAATCATACTTCTATCCCATCATCTTCAGATAGAACAGGATACTATGCTGAAAAAGAGCCTATAGCTAGACTTAATGAAATAGCTGAAAAGCAATCTAAAAAAGAAGGTGTCGGATTCTACCGAAGCGAAATGAAAGAACACGACACAAGAAATAATGGTGCTAGATACAACTACAATAGTATTTCAACATTCTCATCAGTATCATCAGCAGCTATCCAAGATTACTATGCAAAGATTGGTATGCAGACATCGTTCAACGCATACTCATACTTAGGACATACTCCTCTTACTGCAGCTATGTTCGCAGTAAAATATGAGTTTGCTAAAGCTGAGCCATCTATTCCAAAGGATATGACTAGAATAGATAAGACTTCTCAGTTGCCTACGGCAAATGCTAATGGACAAGCTGGTGACGGATCAATGGGATTATATGAATACAACAAAACACTTCCACTAGGATTTGTAATAGATTCAGGAACTATGTCTAATTGGGACTTAGATACTGGCAATCCATTTGTTTGCCAGAACAGTTTCGTCAAGAGTTCTACTGGATTGGACAAGCAGATTTTCCATCAATTAAAGAGTGGTGAATCTAGTGGCAAATTCATTGCTGAGTACAACCTAGAGGCAAGCGACAATTTCCAAGACACTGGATCAAATACTGTGGATGCTTACTTCTTCTGTCAGACAGAGGCAGAAAACTTAACTGCTACAGTTTCTGGGAAGACTGAAAAGACATGTTCATTCTCGGCTACAAACCAGAACTACATTTGTCATATAGGAGAAATTGAAAAAGGTTCTAAAGTAGAAATAACTGGTGGCGACAGCAAAGAAGTAACAACATGCTATGCTTACGCCTTTGACGAGGATGCTTGGCAAGAAGCATTTGATGTACTAAATTCACAACCATTAAAGGTAACTGAGTGGGAAGATACAAAGATTACTGGTACAGTTGATGCCACAAATGCAGGACTTCTATACACTTCTATTCCATATGAAGAAGGCTGGACAGTCTATCTAGATGGCAATGAAGTGGAACCAGGAAAGATTTGTAAAGATTCTCTAATCGGAATTTCAGTTACACCTGGTAAGCATAAAGTTGAATTTAGTTATTGTCCAAAAGGATTTGTGCCGGGATTAATTATCTCGATATTATCTCTAATAATACTTGTGCTACTTGCAAATCGAGAAAAAATAATGGCACTTATAGAAGACAAAAAAAGAAAAAAGAAAACAAACTAATACATAAAAAAAGGATTAGCAAATGCTGCACTGGTAAGATAAAAGTAGACATGTTAAAAAAAGACATGTCTGCTTTTTTCATGTTAAGATTTATTTAAGGAGGTGTTACTATGGCTAGACCAAAAGGAGGGAAAAACCGCAGATGGACAAATGAGGAAAGACTTAAATATGTTCATATGTATTTAAATCAAGGATTTTCGGCAAAAGAATTATTGAATGATTATGGCGTTCCTCTAGGAACTCTTGATGGATGGGTAAGAAGATATCAAAAAGGTGGCGAGGAAGCGTTAAACCCAGATAAACTACATTCAGGTAATTCATATTCAGCGCTGTATACAAGCAAATCGTTAAGTGAAAACGAAAAACTCACATTACTAGTTGAAAAACTGCAAATAGAAAATGAACGATTAAAAAAAGGATACACAGTGAAAGGAGTTGGTGCAAACAAGGAGTTCGTTACTTTAAAAGACTTGAATTCGAAATAATAGATACATTGAAAGAACAATATACAATAAGCGAATTGTGTAGAGCAATGAATGTTAACAGGTCAGGATATTATAAATGGAAAAGCAGAAAAGGAACCCAGAACAGATACGAAAAAGATAGAGATCTTCTTACTTCGCTATTATACGAAGCACATATAAAACATAAATCATATGGATATCATAAATTAGCAAAAATAGTTAGAGATGAAACCGGGTGGATGTTTTCTGATAATCTTGCTCATAAATGCTGTAAATATGCAGGTATAAAAGCAAAGATAAGGCATTACAATTGGAAGGGCAAAAAATACGGAGATGAAAACAAACAGTTTCCTAATGTAGTAAATGGAAAATGGAATGCTGAGACTCCCCTTCAATTAATAGCTTCTGATATGACTGTAATTAGGCATAAAGGAAAAAGTTATGAATGGACATATCTTTTAGACACATTCAATAACGAAATAATATCAAGTCATATTTCTAACAGACAAGGAGATAGACGACCATACTTTAATTGTCTAAATGATTTAATTGAAAAAATAAAGGAACAGAAAGCCCCCGTCACGTTGCATACAGACCAAGGGTCAGTCTATTCCTCAGCAGCCTTCTATACTGCTCATAAACATTGTAACATAATTAGATCCATGTCGCGAGTTGGAACCCCAACAGATAATCCAGTCATCGAATCAATGAATGGGTGGATTAAAGCTGAAATGTATTCTGAAGGATGGTATAAAAAATACGAAACAGCCGAGGAAATGATAAAAGAATATGTAAAATACTACAATAACATTCGTCCTGCTTATAAGTTGCAATACAAAAGCCCAATCCAGTATAAAACTGAAATGGGCTTTGCATAGTCTTTTTTACACTGTCTACTTTTAGTTGACAAGTGCAGCAAATGCTAATCCTTTTTTATTTGTCTAATTATTTTATCTGACTGTTATAGATTGATAATAGATTATAGTGTATGTATTCTCCGCCTGTTGGAAGTTTTACATTCTCTACAGATGATGAATTAAAGTCTGTATCTACATCATCTAAATACTTCTTATATTCTTTGTTGAAGCATTCTTTTTTATTCTTATCAATAAGTCTGTTTTTGTTTTCTAGACTTTCTTTCTTTAATTAATTATCAATACATTGAATTATGTAGTAATCTTTACCATCCTGAATGATTTTGCTAAGTTCTCCTGAGTCCATATCAAAAACATTTTTCTCAAAGTCTTTTTTTGCTTCGTTTTTGTAAATGATTCTTTGGTATATGTCATCATCACTAAACTGTTTAGCTTCTCTAGAAAATGGCTGATATCCATTCTTAACGTTCATTCTTGCAAACTTAAGCCATTTGTTAATGTATTTCATATCATGCTTTTCAGCACTCATTCTGATGTAATTAATCTTGGCTGCTCTAGTCTCTTCATCACTCACTGTCACATCTTGATCTTCTGTAACCTTCTCGTATACTTTGTCGGCCAACTTATAATTTTTATAAATCTTAACCACATCTTTTTCTTTGGCTTTAGTAAACTCTTTCTCCGCATCGGTCAAACTAGAATAGTACTGACGAGCTGCACTCTTGATTGCCTCTTCTTCGCCACTAGAAAGTGTAACTAGTTTTTCCTTTGCCATAGAAGCCATGGTATATTTAACACTCATGTCCTCTTTCACTTGATCCATAATATACTGAGACAAAGTCTTATTCTTTGTAATCTTAGAGTTCCAGTCTACTGTTCCGCCAAATCCTGCTTTATATTTGTTGGCAGTGTTTAACACTTGAACCATATACTCAGGTTTATTACAAATTAGTTTATCTACCTTGAACACTTGGTCATCGTTTAATCCGAAAAACGTTCCGATGATAGGTGTGTCCGAATTAATAGAACATCCACAACCAAAAAGCATGGCGGAAGATAAACATAGTGTTAAACCTAACGCTACTATTTTTCTAATTTTCATATTTTACTCCACTACATTCTTAAAATGTCTTCTATAATCATATTCACACTCTCTGCAATATGCTGCGCCGAATCGCGAACTTGTGATGCGCTATCCATCATAGCATATGCAAAGTATGAATGATCAAACATATCAATATCACTGAAGCCTGCGCCAAAGACCACTGTATCTTCCTCTGAAATATCAAAGAGATGCTGAACGACAGCTAGCGCCATTCCTTTCGATACATATTGTCCTGTTACAAACAACTGTGTTTCATCTGTGGCCGAAATATTTGCTCTATTTCCCCACTTTTCAATAAATCCACTAAAGTCTGCCTCAGTAAATCCTTTGTCCTTAAATATAGTAATTTTAGTGATATCACCACTCATTTCCTGGGTGCTACCGACAAACTCTGGTTTGATTCCATTTTTCTTAAGGCGTCTTTCAAATGTGGCATTTGCTTTTAAAAGAACCGCATTTCTCTCGCCTGATAACATTAGCTTGTAACTTCTGTCATCTCCCAGCTCGTCAGCTACTCCCAGACATACGAGTCTATCAATAGGTGTTTTGCTAATTACTTTGTCTTGGTAAATAACTACTCCACCATCATTACAAATATAAATAATATCATTCTTAAGTCTTCCGAAAATATCTTTCACTGAATCATAGTTCTGTGATGTGGCTATCGCAAATTTTATGTCCTTTTCTTTTAAGCGCACGATTAAATCTAGAATATCTTCGCCGACTTCTCTATTATCATTTAACTCTATTATATTTTCCAAACTACTTACAACTAATCTAATCATAGTAATCCCCAAAAAACATACTCTATATGTTATATCTCATATCGAATAATAAGTCTATTTCTTTCTTGTAAAAGATTTAACTTTTGAATACTTTCCGTAGTAATGTGTTCCCTTAACTGTAGTAAAAACAATAACCTTATAGTAATATTTTCTACCTTTTTTAAGTTTCTTGTCATAGAATGTAAGTTTTTGACCTGCCTTAATGGTAGCGGCTTTTGCAAAGCCCTTTGTCTTACTAACACTTCTCATTACGTTATAGCCTGTGGCTCCTGCCACTGCTTTAATATTAAAAGTAACACCTTTGCCTTTGGCTTTCATCTTTTTAATCTTAGTCTTTGAAGGAAGCGGCTGAGCCACTACTCCCTTTGACGTAGGACTCTTATGAGTCTTTCCATTCACTTTTCTAAATGCAATAACTGTGTATGTATACTTAACACCAGTCTCTAGGTTTGTGTCCTTTAGCGATGTCACATTACCTGCAACGGCCTTAACTAACTTTAGGTTGCCCACTTGCGGTTTTCTATATACACGGTACTGTCCTATACCGGGTTGTCTAGTCCATGAAACCGCTACTGAATTGTAACCAGTAGAATGAGCCTTTACTGTAGGCTGAATAGGTGTTGCATTTGTGACCTTAACAGTACATTTAGAACTGAAGCCTTTTTTAGGTTTGCATGTTATAACTGCTGTTCCTCCTGACTTAGCTGTTATAACGCCCTTCTTTGAGACTGTCGCCACTTTACTATTGCTCGAACTAAACTTTTTAACCGCGTTCTTCTTTTTAGATGGAAGAAGTTTGGTTTTTAGTTTCTTTGTCTGTCCAGAGTAAAGTGCAACATAATTAGGTGAAACAGATACACCACTTGTCACAACACTTATCTTAAGCGCGCTAATGCAACCTGTAGCTGAAATCGCATAGACTGTAGTGCCACCTTTCTTCTTTCCAGTTACATAACCTTTTGAATCAACTGTACAAACAGCTGGATTGTTAGATCTATAATATATTGTTCCAGATTTTGAAATCTTAACTGGAAGTTTAGTTTTCACTTTCTTTGTAATGTATTTAGCAGTAGTTACTGTCACATATGACGCAGACAAGTATCCTTTGTAAAGTTTTCCTTTATACTTAGCATGCGCATAAAGCCAATATGGGTTTCTTAATAATCTTACTCCATATCCTGCATTACTTACTTTTCCATTAAACACAGTCACCTTTGTACCCTTTGGCAATGTGACTAATCCATTATAGCCTGTTCCAGGACCTTTTCTGATC
>CAMVRH010000041.1 GCA_947169835.1 uncultured Lachnospira sp.
TCATTGCCCTTTAGTGAGAATGTGATCTTATCCATAACATCGTAGTCGTTATCCTTACGCATTGTCTGGATTTTAGAGATTATCTCACGAACGAATCCTTCTTCTATTAATTCAGGAGTTAAGTTTGTATCAAGTACAACAGTTATTCCATTGTCGCTCTCTGATACATAGCCCTCAACCTGAGCTGTTGAAATCAATAAGTCTTCTTCAGTAAGTTCAACATCGACACCGTCAAAGTTAAACTTCAAAGCGCCTTCACTCTGCAACTCTTCCATAGCCTTGTTGCCATCTAGTTCTTTCAAAGCACCCTGGATTTTGCCAAGGACTTTGCCGTACTTAGGACCAACTGTCTTAAGCTGTGGCTTGAACTCGTATGATGTAAAGTCGCTCACATCCTCTGTGAAAGTAACCTTCTTAACATTAAGCTCGTCTAAGATGATTTCTTTGTAGAAGTCGGATAGTTCCAAGTCAGCTTTCACAAACATCTGACCGATAGGCTGTCTGTTCTTGATGTTTGAAGCGTTTCGGCATGAACGTCCCAAAACTACTACATCTAAAACCTTAGCCATAGCATCTTCTAGCTCAGTGTCAATCTGTGATTCGTTTACTTCTGGGAAGTCACACAAATGAACTGAAATAGGAGCTGAATCATCCACACTGCGTACCAAGTTCTGGTAGATGTCCTCTGACATAAATGGAATCATTGGCGCTGCCGCTTTGGCAGTAGTCACAAGCGCTGTATACAAAGTCATATACGCGTTGATCTTATCCTGTGGCATATCCTTCTGCCAGAATCTATCACGTGAACGTCTAACGTACCAGTTACTCATGTCATCGACGAAGTCATCCAAAGCCTTCCCAGCTTCTGGAATCTTGTAATCAGCCAAGCTCTCGTCTACAGTCTTAACCATAGTGTTCATACGAGATAGGAGCCATTTGTCCATGACGCTTAAGCTGTCGTAGTCTAGCTTGTAATCGTTTGGATTGAACTGGTCAATCTCAGCGTAAAGCACATAGAAAGCGTAAGTGTTCCAAAGTGTACCAAGGAACTTTCTTTGACCCTCCTGCACAATCTTTCCTGAGAACTTATTTGGAAGCCAAGGCGCAGAGTTAGTATAGAAATACCAACGGATAGCATCGGCGCCGTAAGTTTCGAGTGCTTCAAACGGATCAACCGCATTGCCCTTTGACTTACTCATCTTCTGACCGTTCTCATCCTGTACCAAACCAAGAACGATAACATTCTCGTAAGGTGGCTTGTTAAATAGGATAGTTGATTCAGCAAGCAATGTGTAGAACCAACCACGAGTCTGGTCCACAGCCTCAGAGATAAACTTCGCTGGGAACTGCTTCTCAAACACTTCTTTATTTTCAAATGGATAATGGTGCTGTGCAAAAGGCATTGCTCCACTATCGAACCAACAGTCAATAACCTCAGGAACACGGTGCATCTCGCCACCACACTCTGGACACTTCAAAGTCACATCGTCTATATATGGTCTGTGAAGTTCCACGTTGGCATCATCAGGGTTGCCTGAAAGCTCAGCCAATTCAGCGCGGCTTCCCACGCACTCTTGATGTCCGCAATCACACTCCCAAATGTTAAGTGGAGTACCCCAATATCTATTTCTACTGATTCCCCAGTCCTGAACATTCTCAAGCCAGTTTCCAAAACGGCCCTCGCCTATAGACTTTGGAATCCAATTTATCTTATTGTTGTTTGCAATCAAGTCGTCCTTTACTTCAGTCATCTTGATGAACCAAGACTCACGCGCATAGTAGATAAGCGGTGTATCACATCTCCAACAATGTGGATACTCGTGCTCAAATTTTGGTGCGTCAAACAACTGTCCTCTCTCATCTAGCTCAACTAAGATGTCTTTGTCGGCGTCTTTTACAAACTTGCCAGCCGCTGGCGCATCCTCTAGCATCTTACCAGCCTCATCCACCATCTGAACGAATGGCAAATCATACTTACGACCTACGTTAGCATCGTCCTCACCAAAGGCAGGCGCGATATGTACTATACCAGTACCATCGCTCATAGTTACATAATCATCGCATGTAACGTAGAAGCCTTCTTTGTGCTGCTTGTCAGCAACTTTCTTTGCGCAGTCAAACAATGGCTCGTAAGGTTTCTTCTCAAGGTCAGTACCCTTCATAGTCTCTAGCACTTCGTAAGGTTTCTCATCAGAATCCTCCTCCGCTAGTGATCCTAGCACTGTATCAAGAAGTGCCTCAGCCATATAGTATGTATATCCATCTTTAGCCTTAACTTTTACATATGTATCGTTAGGGTTTACACAAAGTGCAACGTTAGATGGAAGAGTCCATGGTGTTGTAGTCCAAGCAAGTAGCCAAGCATCTTCGTCTGCACATTTGAAGCGAACAATAGCTGAACGCTCTTTTAATGTCTTATAGCCCTGTGCTACCTCCTGCGCCGAAAGAGGCGTTCCACATCTAGGACAATAAGGAACAATCTTAAATCCTTTGTAAAGTAACTTCTTGTTCCAGATTTCCTTTAGCGCCCACCACTCAGACTCGATATAGTCGTTGTCGTATGTGATGTATGGGTTGTCCATATCAGCCCAGAAACCAACAGTTCCTGAGAAATCTTCCCACAATCCTTTGTACTGCCAAACAGACTCCTTACATTCCTTGATGAAAGGCTCCATTCCGTACTCTTCTATCTGATCTTTACCATCAAGACCAAGCTTCTTCTCCACTTCCAACTCCACTGGAAGACCGTGAGTGTCCCAACCAGCTTTACGTGGCACAAACTCACCCTTCATAGTGTGGTAACGTGGAATCATATCCTTAATTACACGAGTAAGAACGTGACCAATATGTGGCTTACCATTGGCTGTAGGAGGTCCATCGTAAAAAGTATATGTCTCTCCTTCTTTTCTCTCGTCCATACTCTTCTGGAAAACGTCATTTTCTTCCCAGAACTTTACAGTTTCTTTCTCTCTGTCCACAAAATTTAAATTAGTGGAAACCTTCTTGTACATTTTTCTCTCCTCCTAAAATTTTAGGGTTTTCCTATTAAAAAAGCCTCCGTCCTGCAAAGGACGAAGGCAAACTTCGCTATACCACCTCATGCAGCATACTCAAGGAATCTCCTATTTATATGTGTCCCTATTTACGGTGGGAATCCGTCAGTGCCTACTCAATTTGGCTAAAATTTAAACCCGCTATTCGGTTCAAAACCTCAAACCTTTCGGACTGCAACTCCAGAGTGATATTCACTATACAACTACTCTTATTCGGCTCTCACCACCCCGAATTCGCTTAAATTTCGCTTATATAGCTACTGTCTCTTTCATAGTCTTTAGTTATTAAGTTATACGCGTAAACACCGATAAATACTAATGTTTAACACCACACTATTTTAGTTGAATAACCCGCCAATGTCAACATTAAACACATAAAAAAGGCGAGCATTTCGCTCGCCTTTTTTCGGCCCTACGGCCTATCTAATAGTATCCATACTTCCTCATTTAGTGAAGTACATTTGGACTATCCGGCGCAAACTCATCAATCTCTGTAAATGTAATATCTACATCAGAAATGATAGTTCCTGCTGGGAATCCACCAACACCTTCTGTGATTGCTGTTGAACCACTATACTGTCCAAGATACTTAATATGCAATTGACTTCTTGATAGTCGCTCGCTAGTTGCATTTGTGAATGGATATACATTAAATGCACCTGGACAAATTACAATTGATGGATCAGCACCAGGGTTGTTAATGTATTTCTGTTTACTGTATGTAAACTCAACACTGTGTGAGTTGCCACCTGTCTGTGAATCAAAGTCATAAACTAAGTCATGTCCTTCCATCAAGTATCCTTCACTCTGCTTAGCTGCACCGTTACCTTCAGTCTTAATTCTCATAATACCTGGTTTAGTAGTATTGTAAGTGATAGTCATTCTATACTTTCTACCATCTTCCAATCTGTTGTAAGCCTTCTGGTTGGCAAGTTTCATTTGAATACCCCAGTTCCAGAACCAACCGTCTGTTTCAAATTCATCACCTGGGTTATCTACTCTCACTTGCATCTCATCATTGGTATTACCCTTGTAGCTTGCTTGAGCTTGTTTTCCTTCCTCCAACTCATTGTAGTGAGATGAGTTATGAATCTTCCAATCTCCAACTACTACGTACTGACCTTCGTCAGCCTGTCCACCATTCCATGAATCTGGAACTAATCTAAATCCAATGTATAGGTTTCCATTCCAACCATACTGAATCTCTGTAGTTCTGTAGAATGGGTTCTGAGCCTGCTGCAAAATTGAGTTATGCAAAATCTTGTTATATAAGTAGTTATGAGATGATACATTCTTACACATACTATTTGTATAAAGAACATTTGCAATCTCTGCAACAGATGTATATGCTGTACTCTTACCATAGATAATAGTACCGTCTGTAGCTACTACAAATGGTCTTACCCAAAGTGTGTTAGCCATCTGTGCATTCATATTTCTCATTGTGAATGCGTAGTATGTATTATCTCTATCACCAGCCTTATAGTCTGAAATGATAGCTTCGCCACTTGCTACATAACCATAAGTAACATTATTGCCACCATACTTTCTTAGTCCAGTGTAAGTATACTGCTGACCTGTGATAGGTGTTTCATTTAGTAATGTATAACTAGCATCTAGTACATTTGTACCTTGTTTATCTCTTGTATTTGTATCTATAGCATAGATAGTACCAACATCTCTTACTGTATAAGTCTTACCACCAGCCTTGACTGTGTTTCCGGCCTTAGGTGCCTTACACATTGTTCTGTATGCAACATTATTCTTTTCTTCTGTTGAAGCACCATCTGGATAGTTAGATCTAATCTGGAATCCTTCCACAGCAATTTCTGAACTATACTTAACTCCTGCAGATACAGAAACTGTAGTTTCTGGTCCCGTTGATTCTTGATTTAAGTAGAAGCCAACTACCTTAATTGTGTGAGCGCCAGAATCAATATTGTTTACTACTGCAGATGTTCCTGTGAGATTACCTCTCTTCATATCATCATCTACATATACTCTGTAAACCTGTTCTGCTGGAACAGCTTCTCCTGGAACCCATGAAACATTAATACTTCCAGGCACACCTTCCTGCGCTTGAGCTGTGCAAGATATTGGTGCCACTACGCTACCAACTCTGTAAACGATTGTCACATAGTCACTACCTTTTGTAATTTTAACTGTATTATATCCTGTAGTGAATCCTGCACTATGAGTGGCTTGAATATTTACAAGAGTAGCTGCATAATCCACAATTGGTCCCGTAGTACTTGAATACTCTACTCCATTTATTGCAATCTTTGTTGGACTTGCATATGGTGATTGATCACCCCATGCTATCTTCACAAACTGATCACCATATGTACTGTATTGCCAGTTATTAGCTGCTGATGCCATAGCTGATGTAGATTCATCTGCACAAATTGCATATGCTACTGATACTTTTGAACTACTATGATCACTTACATATATAGGATCAAGATTTAAATAATTTAAATCTGAGTAGTCACCCGAACCACCTGAAGATGTGGTTGTTGGTACTTGTGAAGATGTGGTAGTAGGTCCTTCTGTTCCATCTTCATAATAAACGTAAGCCTTTGTAGAACCACCGGCATATGTAATATTAATTTCTGTTACTTTCTTAGTAAAGTTAGATAGGTAAAGAACTGCTCCTGCTCCATCCGCTTTATATCCTTCAATATCCATCGAAATGCCTGCAGCTGGATAAGTAGCATAAATACCTACTTCATCAGCCCAACCAGGCTGCTGAATATTTACTACTCCTCCCGCTGGACAGTAGTATTTGTACTTGTTTGCATACTGACCACCACCTGCGCCGTCACCGAGGTAACTTATTGAATCCCAATCAGGCGCATCTGCTTTAACTTCAGTTGAAGCAGTGTATGTAGCAAAAGAGCTTATTAACAAAGCCATGATACATACAATAGCTATTATTCCTCTGTTTCTCTTCTTCATAATAAACTCCTTCCTACTATCTAGGTCGTCTAGTTCCTGTTGGAGGTTGCCAAGGTGGGTTTGTCACCGTCTGGGCCGGCTCCGATGTTGTCCAAGGGTTGGTAATAATATTACCTGGATCCGTTGGACTATTAGTATAAATTTGTTGCTCGAAATCGAATTTTGTAACCTCTAATTCCGGCGTGTTATAAAATTTCTTCATTTTGTTTCTCCTCATACTTTATATATTTAATATTTGTTATATTCTTCTTTATGTATCTGCCAGATTAGTATCTGGCAGATACTTGTTTTACACCCGAATTATTCGGTTCCAAAGTCCTTATCTAGGTTGCTATCCCATGAATACTCTACCTTCTTGTAGAATCCGTTGTCATGGTCAACCTCTCCATAAATCCAGTCATATACTGAATCGTATTCTGTTGGTGAATAGTACCTTACTCCATCTTGGTTTAGAGTAGCTAAGAAACTATCGTATTCGCCTGACCTATCAAGTCTAATACTTCTAAACTTATGATCATGCGTGTACTTGTAGTTGTCTTCGCCGTAGTCTATTCCGTCTAGTCCAGGAAGCGCCTCTGGGTCTAGATCACTATACCTGTAAATCATTGCTCTATGCTCTGGGTCAGCATCTTCTTTATATGTAGGGTCTGAACATAACGCGTAATAGTACATATCTTTTGTCAAGTTATCTACTATTTCAAGGTTCTCTGGAGTATCTTCTCCGCCCCAGTATAAAGCATCTTTCATTGCCCAGTTAATCTTGCCGTAGTTGTGCTTCATAGCAACGATGTTCAAAATGTTGTCATATAGGAAGTTGTGTGCAGCTTCTGAAGGCATCTTCTTGTATCTGTACAAGTCTTCTGCTATATCGTACATACTTGTTGAGTATACATCCTTAGGATAAACTGTGTAAGTCTTTCCGCCTGCCTCGAATTGTAAGTATGATCTAAATGTATATGTAGTCTCATACTGATCTGTAGTGTAATACAAATCTTTCATAGTTAGTGCGAAGAAGTAACTGTTATCCTTGTTATATGTTGAGCCTTCCTTAGTTGTCCACTCATCAATATCAACATTCTGCTGTGCTTCGTATGTCTTAATGTAATCGTTCTGTTTAGCTCCGTTGAATGACATTAATGCGTCTTCGTTCTTACTGTTCAATCCAGCCTGATCACGGAGTGCATAAACGAATCCATACTTTGTAACATTGTATGTTCCTAGTGGAACCTCTTCTGAAGTACCCTCATCAGTCCAAGCAGTGTCTCCTTCCTTAACAACAACTTGCTTATTAGCTCTACATACTGTTCTGTATGATGGACTGAACTCTGATGGT
>CAMVRH010000042.1 GCA_947169835.1 uncultured Lachnospira sp.
CATTTTTCTTTGACGCAGTCGTAACAAGAGCTACGTTTGTGTTGTACTTGATTCGTTTAATCAAATTTATCAAGCCCTCGTTCACGCGGATTTCGTCAAAGTATTTTTGATAAACTTCTTTCTTTACTTCGTGCACTTTCTCAAGCAGTTCCTCAGTCACGCGCTCCTTAACCTGTGCGTCCAGTTCCTGTCCTGTGTACTCACCCTTCAAGTTGTCCTTGATAATAAGTGGTACAAAAGTCTTGTAGTTGTGTCCAAAGCAAACATTCGCAAAGAACTCGCGGTCCAAAGTGTAGCCGCACTGCTCTAGCGCCTCTTTGTAGGCGTAGTAATTAGAACCAACCGTATCGTATAAAGTTCCGTCCATGTCAAACATGACAAGTTTTTCTTTCATCCCAAAATCCTTTCGCCGCCGTCGGCCTTAAATTTTGCCCGTCAACTAGTCTTCAAACATCTTCGCCACGTCGTTAAGCACCATAATCAAACCGGCGTAGAACAACATCGCTCTCTTTCCGTCCTTCTCTATCTTATATGGAAGCAAACGCAACCAATGAATAATCTCGTGATAGTAAATGCTCTTCGTGCGCGCCTCGCCAAAAGTTTCCAACATATAGTCGTGAAGCTTCTGGTGCAAAGTCTTGTACGCCGAAGACTTCGTGTGCATGTAGTTTATTTTGTTGCCATCCACGCTCACGTCCCTTGTCATCATCAAAAACTCGTACCCGCCGTGCACCGACTGCAAAAGTTTTCCGTAATCCAAGTTTGGCGACTCATGCACATTTCCAGTGTTTGGATCAATCAAATAGAAATCATCCTCGCCCTGCATGCAAACAATATTTTCTATCGTCAAATCTCCGTGAATCGCACAATATGTGTCATCGTCAAAGACCTTTTCCAAATTTTCTTTATCTAAGAACTTCTCAAAGTATGACAAGTTCTTATACTCGACTCCGTTTATCACAACAGTATCATGACCCAGAATCGATCTGATATGATTAGCGCTCTTTATCTTTTCAAGATTCTTTGTGACCTTGCTATCAACATACTTACCGATAGTCTCCGCATCTGAATCCCTCTGGTCTAGTTTGTAAATACTATCATCCAAAGTCTCAAGTACGCGCTTCAAAATATCCCAACTCTTCTCCGCCGGCATCGAATGAATATACTCAAAGAATCCAACCGCCTGGCTGTAGTATGGCATATCATAAAAACAGTAGCTGTCCGTCTTATCTTTTTTCTTAATCTCTGGAAGCGCAAGCATTCCTTTGTAGCGCTCGATCCATTCAATCTGATCGTAAAGCTTATCTCCGTCCGCGCCAAAGGCATATTTTCTAAAGAAAGTACTCTCCCCATCCATGCAAAGCATTGTGGTGGCATTTGACCCCGCCGAATAATCACGGATAATCGAAATGTCACGGTTTATAGTTAAATAGTTTTCTACATAATCTCTGTTTTCGTTTGAGAAGTAGTTGTCTAGAAACTCCAACTTCTCCTCTTCGTTAAGCTGAGGAAGCAAGTTCACATGCTCCTGCTCCGAAGTCTGATTCTCCACACGTTTGAAGAAGAATGAAATAACAAACAAAATGATTAGTGGTAGGAAAATGTAGAGAAGCATATAAACAGTTCTCTCTCCTACTCGAATAGTACTGCTTGTGATTCCGTTTGATGTGAAAAACATCAAGAATACATCTGTCCACGAGCCCTTCTTTGTGCTCATGTGCAAGAACTCCGCAAAGCAATAGTATGAACCCACATATAAAGCCCACATAAAAATAGTATATGCAATCATCTTGAGTTTGCTAATCTTTTTAAAGATATCGCTGAAGTTCCAGATCAAAGCCCAGAACAAAAACAAAATGAATGACTCAATCTTTGGATTGAAGATGCTTGCAATCACGCGCACCACTTTTTTCAAAACATTTCTAAAAATGTAAACAAGCACTGTTAGAACAATAAGCGCCGCCATCAAAATCACATAAAAGTAAGCCGATGACTTGATGTCTTTGCCGCCGATGTTCGAAACCGATAGCCCGATAAAAATCAAACCGACCGAAATGACATCCAAATATCTATCAACAATCACTGTCGAAAGACCGAGCGCCTTTCCGTTCTTCATCTTTCTTCCACTGAACCACGCACGGAACAAATCACCCACCTTAAATGGAATAAAGTAGTTGATTAAATATCCGAGTGATATCGACTGTATTAAGTTTCTCTTGTTTGGCTTCTCATAGACGTCCACAAACAACTGCCATCTGGCTGTCCTCACCAAATGGGCAATGGTCATCATCAAAATTGCGCCAACCAAAATTAAAATTTCCAAAACGTACCTCTTAATAGTAAGAAACTAATTTAGTTCCTTTAATCTCTCGTCATTTACCGCCACATCATATTCATCTGGGGTTCCAAACGAAATGTGCTCATCTATCTTAAATGTCTTAATCACACAATCATCTTTTGCCATCTCATTATAAACGCCCGAGACAAAGAACTCGGCGTACTGGCACTCTTTCAAATACTCTTCCACATACTTCTCAAAAATAGTTCTGTTCTTAAAGTAGTATGCGCCGCAAATAGCTTCATTGCTGGCCACTTGCTTTTCGATAGTTCCAGTTACTTTGTCGCCGTCAAAAATCACATAACTATACGCTGGATTATTCGACTCAAAAGTAAGTAGCGCTCCATCTATTTCGTCAAAGTCTGCTGCTTCGCAGTACTTATAAAAATCATTTGAAATAAATGCGTGGTCACAGTCGTTAAAAAGAATTGGAAGATCGTCATTAATATTCTTAACACCCTCTTTGCAAGTTAGAACTGCTCCATTTAATACCTCTGGAATAACCACAATATTTGCATCAGGAAAATGTTCCTTAATCTTTAAATCAATCTGAAATCTATCAATGTGATCTTGCAAAACTACGAAAGTCAAATCTTCTATATCCACAAACTTTTCCACAGACTTTGTAGCCCAATAAAAGAATGGCTTTCCTTGCAATCCAATAAGGGGCTTTGGTACATCAAAGCCCTTGTTTCCAAATCTTGTTCCGCCGCCACCCATTGGCATTATTAAATGAATCTTTTTCATAAGCTGTGCGAACGCGCCGCACCCTTTCTATTATTTGCGCTACTGTTTATTCTCGTACACTACGTCCGAGTTATAAACATCCACTATCTTGTCGCGCATCTCGCTCTCTATATATTTCTTTCGTCCGAACATATATTTAAATGTCATTTTGAAAAACGCTGTGGTCAAACTCATAAATTTCATATTTGAAATTTGGTCATCCTCTCTCCAAGTGATTGGGTAATACCAAACCTTGTGATTGTAGTAGCAATGACCCAAAACCATAACCGCGTTAAAGTAAAGCGCATCTGGGAACTTGTGGTAGTAATCGCTCTTCAAAGTCTCTACCTTATACATATTTAGGCCTGAGCCCAAATCGTTCACGCGCTTTCTAGCCGCAATAGTAAACCACGCATTAAAACAATGGTTACCAAAGATACGAATCTTCGAATAACCAATAAGCTTAGATCCCTTCGCAAAACGGGAACCCAAGCAACAATCGTAATTTCTATATTCCTTGCTCTTTAAAAGATCAAGGAAATCTGTAATCCTTCCCTGATCGTCTCCATGCAAAGTAATCACGTAGTCAAAGTCATTATCAATTGCATACTTAAATGCAACCTTGTGAGAACCACCAAGCCAGTAGTTGTCTGGATTTGTCATAATCTTTAGTGGCAAATCCGGATGTTCTTTAGCATAAGCTATGGCGTTCTCCACACTGTTGTCAGTGCTACGGTTGTTTACGATAATAACTTCCGATATATAATTTCTAATCTCCCCTTCCAACTGCGCCAAAACCCTAGCAATCTGGTTTTCGCAGTTATACATTGGGATAAAAACTAAAATCTTATCCATCTATAGTCCTTAAACTTCTTCTATTAAATCCACGCGTCTTTGGTGTCTTCCGCCCTCGAATTCTGCGTCAAAGAAAGCATCCAATATAGATTTAGCTAGCTCATCTCCTACCACGCGTGCTCCGAAAGCTATAATGTTTGAATTGTTGTGTCTCTTTGTCATAGCTGCTGAGTAAGGCTCGCTACAAACTGCTGCTCTAACGCCCTTCACCTTGTTAGCCGCCATAGAAATTCCGATTCCTGTACCACAAATCAAAACCGCGTAATCAACTTCGCCGGAGGCTACTGCTTTGCCCACTTCGTGTCCTTTGTCTGGGTAGTCGCATTTGATGATTTCGCCGTTTTCGTCGTAGTCAGTGCCGTAATCTACGCACTCATAACCTTTCTCTATCATATATTCGATCATCTCGTGTTTTAAATCAATTCCTGCGTGATCGCAACCAAATCCAATTTTCATAAAAAACTCCTTATAAAATGGCCCATTCTAGACCGTACTTCTTTTTACACACTAATAAAATTATATAATAAGACTATGTAAAGTGCAAACCGCCGAAACCCCATAAACAGCACATAAATCAACAAAATTTGCTCACAGTTCTTTTTGACATAACCCGAATAAAATCTTATACTTATATAGAAAGTTGTGAGGTCTAAAATGAAGGGCAAGAAGATTATTTGGGGAATTATATTTTTTATTGCAATGCTTGTCATTGCCGGTGCAACATGCTTTATAGTGTTGCATTTTTTAAGTGACAACGACAGCAAGGAATATATAAAACCAGCTGCCTCAACACAGGCTAACATGGCAGAAAACCACAATATTGACTGGAATAAACTCCACGAGAAAAACAAAGATGTTTACTCTTGGATTTATATTCCTGATACAAAGGTGGATTATGCGGTAGTTCAGCCTCCAAAGGGCGAGAGCGACCTCTTCTACTTAGATAAAAACCTCGACAAAGAATACGAGTTCGCAGGTTCTATCTTTAGCGAGCGTATGAACAAGAAGGATTATTCAGATCCTGTCACAGTTCTATACGGCCACAATATGCTAAATGGCAGCATGTTTGCTACACTTCACAAATTCAAACAACCTAAGTTTTTCAAAAAACATAAGAAAATGTATGTGTATCAGCCAAACAGAAGGCTTACTTATAAGGTCTATTCTGCATACACATATGATGATAGACATATCATGAACTCTTTTGATTTTAGCGACGGCAAAATCTTAAAACAATATCAAAAGAGTACATTGAAGCCAAAGGCGCTTGATAAAAATGTTCGCAAGAAAACTAAATTAGATGCGAACAGCAAAATTTTGACTTTAAGCACATGCACAAGCGGTGCTAGTAATACAAGATATTTAGTTCAAGGAGTTTTAATTAAAGATGAGCGAACCAACTAATAATGACAACAAAATAGTTGAAAACTCAGATGCTAATTTAGATCCACAAGATTCACCAGCAAAAGACGATTCTGTTATCGATATTGATTCTGATGAAAACTTGGAGTTTATAGAAGGTAGCGAAGATCCAGGTTTTATTACTGACGCTGGTGAAGGTACCGGTTTTGTTGCGGACTGGGATGCTATAGAGAAGAACTATCAGGAGGCTAACTTTGGTCATCACCATCATCACAGCCACTCTAGTTCTAGACATCGCTCGAGTTCTAGCCACCACTCTAGTAGCGGTAAGCACCATCACTCGAGCCACAGTTCAAGCAAGTCTACAAAACATCATGGCTCTAAAAAGAAAGATTCTAAGAAAAAAGATAAAAAAGATAAGAAGAAATGGAGTAAGAAGAAAAAGATTCTAATTGGAATTCTAATCTTCTTCCTAGCTATTATAATTGGTACTCTTTCCGCCTTCTTTATTATGAGATGGAAAGGTAAAAGCGAACTTACAAACTATGACAACTTAAATTTGATGTTACCTGAATGGGTAGACTACCGCGATGGTGGTTGGATCGTATACTACAAAGGCCATGAATACACATTTAACGATAACATCGCTACTTTCCTATTTATGGGTATTGATAATCGTAAGTTAAAGAAAAATGCAAAACTAGGTACAGCTGGCCAGGCCGATGCTTTGTATCTAATGACATACGATGTTACTACAAAAAAGATGCGTGTTCTTTGTATCAACCGTGATACGATGACTGATATCAGTAGATACGACGAGGCTGGTAATTACATCGATACTAAAAAGACACAGATCTGTTTGGCGTACGCCTTTGGTGACGGCCAAAAGACTAGTGCTGAGAATGAAAAGACCGCGGTACAAAGATTTATTTATAACATTCCAGTCAATGCTTACTATGCTATTGATTTGTCCGCGATAAAGATCTTGAATGATGATGTGGGTGGTGTCCCTGTTAAACCGGAATACACATTCAAAGAATTTAAAAAGGGTGTTCCTGTTACTTTGAAAGGTGATATGGCAGAGACATTCGTCAGACACAGAGATATTAGGTTGATGGATGACAACTTGCGAAGAATGGAATGTCAGAAACAATACATTAGACAGTTTGCTAGTAGAATTGTTCCTGCTACTCGTTCTAACTTGAATACACCATCAAAACTATATAATCATTCACAAAAATACACAGTTTCAAGTCTTGATCCATCTATGGTAGTTTACTTAGCTACTGATTTGGCTTTTAGTTTTAATGGATTTGAGATGATAAACACTAAAGGTACTTATAAAAAGGTGCCAGAGGATGCCTCGGCAGAGTATTTCGTAAAGGAAGTACCATTCTTTGAGACAATACTAGATATATTTTATACACAGACTAGATAAAGACAATTTTATTGATTTTTTTCAATATATAAGGTATATTTAGAGGTAGATATCTATAAAATGCATTTTATACGGAGGTTGGATATTATGAAAAAGAAAATATGCGCATTAATGCTCACATTTTTGATGATGTTTGCATTCTCTGTAAATTGCTTAGCTTGGGTAAGTCCAACACAAACAGCCGTTCCTACCAAGGAAAATGGTAATGGTGGCGGTAATGGCGGTAATAATGGTGACAGAGGAGCTGATCACTCCAAGACATCTCCAAAGACAGGAATGGAATTGGCAGGTGCATTCGTTGCTATTATCACAGCTTCAGGAGTTGCGCTAGTGGCTAGAAAGAAATTTGCAGAAGAATAGTCAACCAAAAAAAGAGGAGACGCAAGTCTCCTCTTTTTTTTATATTTTTTTATAAATAGCGGTGCCTTTAGCAGGTACGGTGATTCGTAGCCAGCCGTCATCTATACTAACTTTGTCGGCGTCTTTGGTACTAGATTTTATGTCGTACCAGCCTTCGCCAGTTTCTACTATTTTTGCATATTCGTTTCCTTTGACTCCGAGTTTCCATACTGGGATGTGCAT